>PUOW01000371.1 GCA_003552185.1 Spirochaetaceae bacterium | reverse complement strand
CTATCTGCGCGATCCCGGCCCACGCGATGATCTTCTTGGCCTCGGCCGCGTCCACGAAGCTACGCACCATGTTGACGTTGCGGTACAGCACGTTGTACTGCGGGTCTTGGTGCGCGCCGTTGACGCCCTCTTCGGCAAACAGCACCGCGATCTCGGGCCCGGCCACGCCGCTGATGTAGGAGTGGTAGTTGAGAGGACGCCCGAGTTCGTCCTCGATTATGTCGAGCGCTTTTCTCTGCGCGCGTATCTGCTTGCGCGTGATCGGAACGCCGCCGACGCCTTGCGGTGTGCCTTCCAGAAGACCGTCGATGTGGCTTTGCCCCGCGGTGCGGATCACCATCAGGTGGTCGGCACCGTGCCACGCCGCCATGCGCATACGGCGGACGTCGTCCTCGAACCGCCCGCTCGCGATCTCGGTCGTAATCACCGGCCGGGGCTGCGGGTCTATATCGCCGAAGTAAGCGGCCGCCGGCAGCGGTGTGCCGGTTTTCATCGGGTCGGTTGCTTCGTGGTACTCAAACGGGCCGGCATGATGCGTCTTGTCTGCTCCTGTGCGCCACGCCCAGCCGCGCCGCCGCGGTCGGTACTGCTCCAGGTCTTGCAGAATTGCCTCGATATCGAGCTTGACGGCGCCGTCCGGCCGATCCGCGTGCTTCATAAGCCAGCCCTCCCCGAGCTCTCTCAGTTCGCCCTATCTCAGCTGCGGCCGAACGCCGCGGCGGCCTCGTCCCAGAGTTGATTCTCTGCGAGTGCGAGCCCGGCTTCCCGAACCGACAGGCCGGTTCTCAGCGCCACCTTGTACACAACGTGCCCCGCACCCTTGGAGATCAGATCGTGGTCTAGTGTCGCGGCCACGATCGCGCCGGCCTCCAAGCTCGAGAAGCCCATTCGCAACAACACCGACCGCTCTATGGAAGGCGTCGTGTGCGTGCGCGCGAGCTCGATCAGTGGATCCACAAGCTGCTCGGTCAGGCTCCAGAACCGTTGCTCCAGATCGGCCTCGCTGAGATCGGCCAGGTGCCCGCGGCGGCGGGCGAAATCGTCTTTGCGTTCCATGCGCTCACTCCTCCCGCAACATGCGCTTTACCGCGTCGCGGCTACTCCGCGTCTCGGCCGCGAGGAACTCGATATCGGCTTCGGTGAACGATAGGGCGTCGTGTGCACCCGGCGCACCGGAGGCTGAGGCCGAGGCAGCAGCGCCCGCGCTGGAGGCTGCAGCAGGTGCGGAGTGACCCAACCGCTCGCGCGCAAAAGCTACCGCATGCTTGATATAGCGACGCCGCAAGTCATCTAGGTTCAGATCCTGCGCGGCGATCATGGATGGGTCCTGCGGCAGGACGATCGAGGTTCCAGGGGCCTCCTCCCGTGGATCACCGAACCGCACCTCAATGCCGTTCTCGCGGGCGAACGCGAGCTGCGGCTGCAGGTGCTTGCCGGCGCCGGTGTACTCGGTTTCCTGCACCACGATCGTTTGGCTGCTGTCCATCTCTCGGGCAATCGAGAACGCCGCGGCCAAGGACGTGTTGCCGGCCGGGCCGCGCTCGAGGCCCTCAAGGCGCGCCAACGCCTCGGTCATGTAGAACACCTCGCCTTGGCGCACCGTGACGTAGCGGTCCATGTAGCGCAGCGGCCGCGCCGCCGAGCGCGGTACGTCGGAGCGGTCGGGAAAGGTTGTAAACGGTATTCCGAAACCGGTATGGCCGGTTGTGAACGACTTGCGGTTGAAATGGGCGTCGTCGGCCATGTTGAGACCGCTCAGGTCCACACTGGCCGCGATTATCTCGGTGTCTCGCGCGCCGGCCTGGTGCAGGCCGCGGGCAGTCCCGGTGAGGTTGCCGCCGCCGGCGTTGGTCACCACCACCGCATCCGGCGCGGAGCCGGTCAAGGCACGCATCTGGTCGTGCAGCTCCACCCCGAGCGTCTCGATACCGCTCACGCCGAACGGCGTGTAGAGGCTCGCGTTGAAGAACCCGGTGTCCTCAAGCAGCCTGAGAAAGACAAAGAACAGCTCGGGGCCGACCGTGAGCTGCAGCACCTCGGCGCCGAAGGCTTCGCACTTCCGCGCCTTTTCCACGATCTCGGGCTGACCGATGCCGCGCGAGTCGTAGCATTCCTGAACGACGATGCAGTCGAGACCGTGCATCGCGGCCTGGCTCGCTACCGCGGCGCCGTAGTTTCCGCTGGTGGCGGCGATCACGCCGGTGAAACCGAGCTCCCGGGCGTGGTACACCGAGGTGGCCGCGCGCCGAGCTTTGAAGCTCCCGGACGGGTTGGCCGCCTCGTCCTTGAGAAAGATGCGCGCGCCTTTGCCCGACGCGGCATCGCGGCGAGCCAGGGCGGTTAGGTTTCGCAGCTCCAAGAGGGGTGTGTTGCCGACGCCGTAGCGCTGCTGGATGCTGCGGACTTCTTCAAATCCGTAGCCCGTGCTTTCCATCATGCCTTCGTAATCGAACGCGATGCTTCCGGACTCGAACCGCGAGTAGTCTATTCCCACTGCATTGCGGATTATCTCACCCTTGCGGGCCATGACCGCTTCGTAGGGTTCGACCGAACTACTCATATCGTTTAGCCTCCAGGGTGTGCTTCACCCGCCGGCGCGGTCACTGCAGTGAGTGTTTCAGCGCGCTGAGCCGGCGGCCGAGCTCCGCGAGTTCCGGCAGTGTGCGGCCGTAGGTGTGCGTGTAACTGGGACTGCAGTTGCACAGTTTGCCGCGTACCACCCGGCCGATCGCGGTTTCCACCTCCACCTCGTCACCTACCCGGGCCGCGTCGTTGAGTAAAAAGCCGTGCACCCACATCTCGAGCGGAACGGTGCGAGTGCTCTCGGGTGTTTTTTTCGACCGCTCGTCCGCCGAGAGAACCACAGCATGGATCTGAACCCACGCGTTTTTGCGTGCGGTTTCAACGCTCATCTGCCCCTCGCTCGAATTGTTACTATTGCAGTAGTAACGTTTCGTCAATTATAGGGTCGCCTGCACGCGCTGTCAACGAAAACCCCGGCGTGCGACCCCGGCGTGCCGGCCCCGGCGCGCAGCGCCTAACGATCGAGCGAGCCGAGCTCGATGTGCCGAAACTTCTTGCGAAGCCGGGCGAGGTTCTCGCCGTAATGGTGGTCCATCTGCGACCCAAAGGTTCGCTGCATCTCGTGAATGAACAGGTCGTGAATCAGGTAATTCTCGATCGAGAATACCAGCCCGATGTTGCGCGTCCAGACAACCCTGGTTGGGCTCGGGCCGCCAAGGTCGCCGGTTATGCAGACCTCGGAGTCGGCGGCGCAGTCAATCGTTCGTCCGATGGTCTCGATACTCTCGAGATGCTGCCGCGCGTGGAAGTAGTACTCGCCGAAATCGATCTCGGTTTCGCCGTAAACAAGCATAAAGAGTTCCACTCCACGATCGTGGGCGTCCCTGAGATCCTGCTTGAGCGAGAGAAAGTCCTCCAACCAAATTCCGATATATATCTTCCGCTGTGCACCGGACACGATCTCACGCACCTTCTCGATCGCTTCATCTTTGTCTTTGATATTCCACACCGGGTCAAAATCCGGCACGAATCTGAAGCTGGAGAGCTTATCCTTGAGTTTCCTCGTGAGCTCATCGTTGTTGCGCTTGATTTTGTCCACCAGCTCGTTCGGCGAAAGCGGAGTGAACACTTCGGGATTCGTGCTGGACGAGACGGCAAAGCCCTTGGCGATCAGTCGCCGGCTCACGTCGTACACCCGGGAATGCGGAACCCCTGAGTTTCGGGATATGGTATACGCCGAGGCCGGGTGCTCTCTCAGCAGCGAGAGGTACACCTTCGCCTCGTATTCGGTGAAACCCGCCGCAATGAGTTTTTCGAGTGTCTCGTCGTACCACGGATTACCGGTTGAATTAATGGTCTTGGGTTTCATGGCGCAACTGTACCATACCTCGCATCTCGACTGTATGCTCGTTTGGGGCTCAGGTCAAGATTACTCCGACCAATTACCAACATATAATTACCACTACAGTAGTG
>PUOW01000080.1 GCA_003552185.1 Spirochaetaceae bacterium | reverse complement strand
TCTCGCCGCGAGGTATTAGCCTCGGCGCTCAAGTGGTCGGTGGCCTGATGTTCGGTGTCGGCTGGGCGGTGATTGGGTACTGTCCCGGCACGAGCATCGGAGCGTTGACCGAGGGGCGATTTCACGTTTTGATGCCGATTCTCGGTATGCTGATCGGCGCTGTACTATACGCGGCGGCGTATCCGTTCCTGGAACGCACCGTTATGTCGGTGGGGCAGATCGGAAACCCTTCAATTGCAACCGCTCTTGGGGTAAACCACTGGGTTGTGATCGCCGCGATGGTTATCGGCGTGCTCGCGCTGTTCCGTTTCTTTGAGCGCAAGAACCTGTAAAGATCCGGGGGCGCTCGGGTTCCGGGCGCCTTCGCGATAGAGTGGGGGATATTGGGCGTACTAACCGGCGGCGCACCCGTTTGCACCGGCGCCCCGGCGGTTTGTCGCCCCGTATCCCTCGCCTTACTTCCCCGCCGTTTCGTTCCTACCGTTCAGTCGAAGCACCCGTGCAACGTAACGCACTCATCCGGGAGCGCGCTGCGCGCCTCAATGAGGGCGTCGACCACGCTTGGGTCGGCAAGCGTGCTGGTGTCACCAAGCTGATCCATCCGGCGCTCGGCGATCTTGCGCAAGATGCGCCGCATGATTTCACCCGAACAGGTCTTCGGAAGCCCTGCTGCGATCAGAATATGGTCCGGTGTGGCGAGCGGCCCGATGCGGTAGCGCGATGCATCGGCGCTGAAGCCGGCGAACACAACCGTGTGCGCCGCTCCGATGCGCGCGCAGGCGAGCATCGCAATCGCGGCTTCCGGGATCATCGGTAGGTAGATCGCCACCCGGTCGCCTTCCCAGAGTATCGCGGTCTTGTCGCCGCGAGACTCGAGGTGCCGAACGACGGGGCGGAATGATCTCTACGGTATGGAGGCGCATAGTGAATTGATCAAGAAAATCAGGCCGGAAACTCGATCACGTACCTGGTGCCGTGTTCTCGATGCAGGGTGAGGGTGCCGGCGATTTGCTCAGCGAGCATCTCGATGAGCTCAAGGCCGAAGCCGCGGTCACGACGGTCGTCCACCGAGTCCGAGAAGCCTACGCCGTTGTCGGCGTACTCCAACCGTATCGCGCGTTCCTCGCGCGATATCCGTATCACTATGCCGGCATCCGCGGTGTTCGGGAAGGCGTGTTTGATCGAGTTAGTAATCATCTCGGTCAGCAGCATGCCGAGCGGAGCGACTCGGCTCGCGTTGAGGTGTATGTCGTCGGCCCGAATGGTGGCGGTAACCGTACCGCTTGGGTCGTTTAGGCAAACGGTTTCCTGGACCAACGGGGTGAGGTAGTCACGAATGTTAAGCGAATCGTACTGCTCGGCGCGATACAGCTTGTCGTAAAGCATCATCATGCTCTGTGCGCGGCTCGCGGTATCCATGAGCACTTCGCGCGCCTTGCGGTCCTGCAATTCCTCGCGATGGTACAGCAATAGGCCGGAGATCGTTGCCATGTGATTCTTGATACGATGATGGGATTCTTTCAGAAGCAGTTCCTGCTGCTGTACATATGAAGCAATCTGCTCTTCCTTGTTCTTGAACTCGGTTATATCACGGTCGATAACCAACACCTTCGAGGGGTTGCCGTCGTCGTCGTGTAATACCGTGGCGCGGTAATCGGTCCAGGCGCGCCCGCCCCCCGAGCATACCACACGGCATACCCCGCGCCCTTCAGTGCGCTCGCCGCGCCTGAACTCTTCGAACATCTGCCGAATCTCGGCGCGGTCTTCGGGATCAATGTAATCGAACGCCTTTTGCCCGGCTAAGTCGTCGGGATTTGCAGCAACGAGGAAGCCCTCGGCGGGATTACTATAGAGATAGTACCCGTCGAAATCCACGATCGTAATCGCGTCGAATGAATGCTCGGCAATCTCGCGAAACATGGTTTCGCTGTCCTGGAGGGCTTGTTCGGCGGATCGCAGCTCCGTGATATCTTGCACGATGCCGACGGAGCGGGTGATCGTGCCGTCGAGGTCGCGTTGATGGGTGCAGGTCTCGATTACGTGTCGAACTTCGTCGCTTTCCGCACGAATGATGCGGTACTCGATCCGATACTCGTCTTGGTTTTTGCGTATTGAGTCGCGATAGGCCGCGTCCACCTCTTGGCGATCCTGAGGGTGTACCAGATCTAGATACGCTTCGTAGCTCATGGATCCCTGCTGCGGTTCGAGACCGAAGATACGATATACCTCGTCCGACCAGATCAGGCGGTTGGACGCCACCGGTAACTCCCAGATCCCGATCTGCACCACCTGTTGTGCCCGCTCGAGTAGCGTCTCGCGCTCGCGCAGCGCGCGCTCCACAGCCTTGTGTGCGCTGATGTCGTTGTATATCGCGTAGACATAACGCGCGCTCCCGATCGTCATGGATAGACAGGATACCGCCACCTCGAGGCAGCTGCCGTCCTTGCGACGACGGGTGCCTTCGTGGTGTACTACACCGCCGCTACGCAACGCGCGGAGCGATACCGATTCCTGCTGCGGGTCGGCCTCGGGTGGAAGCACCATGTCGTCGAGGCATCGATCCTGAGCCTCGTGGCAGCTATAGCCGAACAAATGCGCAAAAGCCTCGTTGCAGAGCACTACGCGCCTTTGCTCATCGGTGAGTACAATCGGCATCGGCGCCTGGTTAAAAAGGGTCTCAAAACGGGTTTTCTCAGCGCTTAGCTCCGAGCGCCGACGGAGCTCATCGGTGATGTCCTGAACCGTACCGACCGAGCCGAGTATCACCCCGTTGCTGTCGCGAATAGGAGACAGCCACAACCGCACGTCTCGAAGTTCGCCGCTCTTCGTCTTGCGCACTACTTCGCGGCCTGCCACCCGCGTGCCGTTGATCAAGGAATCCAAGACGGGAGCGTATTCGTCGTGCGCGCCGTCGGCTGGGTAGTACGGCAATGATCTACCGATCACCTCCTCGGCCCGCCACCCGAACACCTCCTCGGCGGCGGCGTTCCAGGTAGTGACGCACCGCTGAGTATCTAAACCGATAACCGGAAGCGGGGAAGACTCGATGAGCGCCTTCTGAAACTCTTCGCTTGTTCGAAGTTGATGCTCGGCTCGTTTTCGCTCGGTGATGTCTCGAGCGACTGCGTACACAAGGTTAGCGACCGGCCTTGCGCGCCATTCAAGTCGGCGATACTCGCCGTTTTTGCATCGGTATCGGTTTTCGAAACTCTGCAGCTCTTGCTGCTGCGCGACACGCGATAGTGCCTCACGCGTTGCCTCGCGATCATCGTGATGAAGCAACTCGAGAAGTGACCGGCCGGTGAGTTCATCGACTGAGTATCCGAGAACGGTTTCCCATTGCGGATTGAGACGGACGACTCGGCCTTCGGTGTCGGAAATGCACAGGAGATCGAGGCTCGAGGTGAAGTAACGCTCAAGCTGCTCTTCTTTCTCGCTTGCTGTTCGTTTCGCCTCAAACAGCCGAAACGCCATCTTGATCGAAGCATGGAGAACCGTATCGGCGGAGTTTTTCACGACGTACCCGTAGGAGGTGATGCCTTCGGTGCGTTCCACATACTCGGGCTCGGTATGCGAGGAAAGGAACACAAGCGGCAGGTCGTGGCGAGAAAGAATCTCGGAGGCAGCCTCGGTGCCGTCCATTCCGTCGCCGAGGTCTATATCCATGAGAACAAGATCGATTGCGGGATCGCTTCGGTCAACGGTCTCGATTGCGCTCTCTCCGGTGTTTACGGTAATCACGTTGTAGCCGAAACTTGCAAGCGTTTTCTTCTCGGCGATCGCGACGATGGGTTCATCCTCAACCAAAAGAAGTGTCTTCTGCTCTGCCGATGTCATGGTAGTCGTCCTTGTTTCCGGGCTAGTGTTTCTCGAGCATGCCCGCGCGTTCACTCTTCTTTCTTCAGCATATCGCGCAATCGCCGGCACAACACCTGAATCACCGCTTGCGCGATATCGGGGTGATCGACCATAACCGACTCGAATGCGTCTTTGTCGATTCTTAAGAGCGA
>PUOW01000100.1 GCA_003552185.1 Spirochaetaceae bacterium | reverse complement strand
GGCGAAGCGGTTTCAATCGAAGGACAGCAGGCCGGCGTCACCAACGCCTACAGCGTGCAGCTGAAATCACAGTGGGCCGAGTACGCCGACGACCTCGAGCTTGCGCTTGAGGGTGAGTACACCGATGTACTTACGGTCAGTGTGGTTGAGCGACACTAAAAGCAGCGAGATTAGTACGAATGCCGTAGCACACGACCGGCGGCATTCTCACGACAGACAACAGAAAAACCGGAGCAGTGACTCCGGAACAAAAAAGTTAAGGAGAACGAAGATGAAAAAGATGACTGTATTGATGATGGCTTTGGTACTGGCGTTCGTAGCGATGCCGGCAGTGGCGGACATCGGCGGAAACCCGGAAGAGACAATCCAAGTTGAGATCAGCGTAGCTCCGTACGCGGAGATCAATGGGCTTGAGGATGTATCGTTTGAGATCACCGAGCCGGAGTTCGGCCTCTCGAACACGCAGACCTTTCAGGTGCTTGCGAACTTCGATTACGACGTCCAAGTAAGCGACCTGCCGGCCATCAAGGATGGCAACGAGTATGAGATTCCGGTGAGCACCGAAGTTAGCGGCACCGCCGACCCGGGCAACACCGTGGATTGGGACCTTACCATCAGCTTTGATGACAACGACGCCGAAAAGATGCTGCTCTCGGACGTAGTGTACAGCGAGACGCTCACCGTCTCGGTGGTTGAGGACTAACTCGACAGGTAAACACCTGGCCGTCCCGGGCCCGCCGAGCAAACTAGGCGGACCGCATGGAGCTGGGCCCAAGGAGCAGTGAACTGCAGCGGCGGGAGAGCAACCGCGGCGGCGCGCCGAACGGCGCGCGCGCCGCACTCCCGCCGCTCTTTTTTGGCGGAGGAAACCGATGAAAGACGGTATGAAAACGGTACGGTATGTGTGGGCCGCGGCGGTTGTGGCGCTTGTGGTAGCGGTGCTTCCCCAGCGGGTTGAGCCGCAGGAAGCCGCTTCACAGCAGATAAACGTGAACGTTGCGGTGGCCGAGAACTGGTCAATTGTGCTCGACGACGAGGAGCTCGAGCTGTCGTTAGACGAGCCGGGCCTGCACAGCGCCGAGGTTGAGTTTACGGTGCAGGCAAACTTTCCGTACCAGGTGGAGGCCGAGGTTGCCGAACGGCTGAGCAGTATTCCGGGCTGGCAACACACCTTGAGTCTGCAGGACGGCGAGTCGGGCGATGCCGGGGAACCGAGTGTTTGGGTTCTCAGTATCTCGGCCGAGCCGGAGCAGCCCGACGGCAGTTATACCATCGCCGGCGAGTACGGCGGCGATATCACCTTGCGGGTGGTGCCGAAGGAAGACGAGTAACGGCACCAAGGAGTATAACGATGAAACGCAAAACGTGTGGTAAACGTTGGGCCCGGCCGCCGGCGCCACGAGTTGTAGCGGCGTTCTGCACGCTGCTGCTTCTCTGCACGGCCGCACCGGCGCTGAAGGCCTTCCCGAGCTTCGATGAGCAAACCGTCACGGTGGAGATTGCGGTGGCTGAGTACGCCTCCATCACCTTTCCCGACGGCAGTGCGCTCGAGCTCAATCCGAGTTTTGAGGCGCCGGCGAGTTTCGACGGGCGCTACCGAGACAGCATCGAGTCGGAGTTTCGGGTCTTCACCAACTTCGATTACGTGCTCTCGCTGCAGGCCGAGGAGCTGATCGAGAGCACCGAGCACGCCGGCTGGTTCTACCCGGCGGCGGTACATACCGAAACAGCGGCACGGTTTCCGTACTCGGTGTATGTGTATCGCAACGGGGATCGAATCAACGAGCCGGGCGATTGGCGCGCCGCGCACGGCGACGACAGCATCGTTGCGGCCGGGGGACCGGCGGCAACCGAGACTGTGTTCAGCCTGCACGCCACCGCCGACCCGTTCGGCAGCTACTTCATCGGCGGAGATTTCTACAGCACATTTGAAACGGTAGCGGTGGCCGGTGAGTACGAAGGAACCTTGACCTTGAGCGTTCTCCCGGATTGAACCGCGGGCTGCATGCGGACCAAGGTCAGCGACAGCCCGCCAGTTCGGGTTTCGCATCGTAGGCCACCGCTACCCCTTGTTCGTTACGTCGGACTACGGTAGCGGTTGCCGTTATCTGTAGCCACTTCGGCAGATACGGAAGCCGTGGTCGAGTCCTCGAGGGTGTCCTCATCTCGAGCCGCAGCTTTGCGCCCACCGGCACCTCAACCGGCAGCTTCAAAAAAGCCCCGCCCGCCGATACATCGCGAGTGAGCACAACGTCAAACGGATCGTCATGCCCCCCAGCCTCCGCCTGCCGGCCCGTCTTGCTCGGTTGGGTGGTATCGGCCCAAAACACTCTCGTCGTGATCTCAAGCGGAAAGCGCGTGTGCTCTCGCCGTGCGGGCTCGTGCTGTGTGTGCTGCGTCTGTTGTTCCACGATTGCCTCCCACTCTGTATTCTGTGCTATTGTACACCCTGTTGCTCCGAGACGGTTATCGGACGAAAGTTCCGTTTTGAGACTGAATTTTTGGCCCCGTTCGCGCAGAACTACTCAGTCTAATGGTGGAGATCGAAATCGCGACGATCCTAAACGAAACATGCAAAATGCGCGTGTTATGCAAAATGACTTGCAGATTGCATGTCGCTCCGAGCGTTGCCGGTGGGTGAGAATGCAACGTTTCAGTCGGCTCGCAAGGTGTCTTTAAATGCTTATCAGAAAACAAGTTATAGGCGGTGTTGCAGTATCGAAACTCGACCGGAAGCGCGTCTTGGCATGCTTTCTGCTACGGTATTGTATAGAGTACGAGAAACGGCATGGATACGTTATCCTGTAACCACAGTGGGAAGGTAGCATACAATGAACACCGCAACCCCAAAAGACGAGTCGCGCGAAGATTTCTCGGTGCTGTGCATCGACGATGAACAAGATATGCTCGATGCCTACCGGCGGCTTCTGCGGTCGGTGGTAGACCGCGTCTACACCGCGCTCAGCCCCGAGCAGGCGCTCGCTACCATACAGGAACACGGCGTGCGGCTGCTGCTGCTCGATTTGAGAATCCCCGGATACGACGTGATCGAGACCATCCACGAGCTTCGCGCCGCCGACCCCACGCTCACGATCATCGTGATTACCGGTCACGGCACCATCAGCGACGCGGTGGCGGCGGTAAAGGCCGGGGCGTCCGACTTCCTCGAGAAACCGGTAAAGAAGGTGCAGCTCGAGGCGCGTATCGAGCCACTTCGAAAGATACACCGGCTCGAGCGCGAGGCGGCGGTGCTGCGGCAAAGCCTCGACTCTACCTTTCGGTTTCCGGCCTTTGTGGGCTCCTCGCCGGCGATTTCGGAGGTTAAATCAACGATCGTGCAGGTTGCCAAAACCGACGCCACCGTAATGATCTCCGGCGAAACCGGTACCGGAAAGGAAGTAATCGCCCAATCGATTCACGCGCACAGTACGCGCTCCGACGCGCCGTTTGTAGTGGTAGACTGCGGCAGCATACGCGACTCAATGATAGAGAGCGAACTGTTCGGATACAAGAAAGGCGCATTCACCGGCGCGGTAGACTCGCACCCCGGCTTGATTCGCTCCGCCGACGGCGGAACGCTGTTTCTCGACGAAATCGGCGAGCTCCCGCTCGAGATGCAGACCAAGTTTCTGCGCGTGCTGCAACAGCGCGAGGTGCGCGCGCTCGGGACCACCAAAGCGGTGCCGGTTAATATACGCGTTGTTTCAGCAACCAACAAAGACATCAAGCAGGCGATCGCCGACGGCAGCTTTCGCGCCGATCTGTACTACCGGCTTAACACCGTGGTGCTGAACGTCCCGCCGCTGCGCGATCATCCCGAAGACATCGCCGAGCTCGCGCAGTACTTCATCATGAAGCACAAGCCCGCCGGCCCCGCGGAGGTGATGCTGTCGCCCATGGCCGCGAAGCTGCTCGAGAACTACACCTGGCCCGGGAACGCGCGCGAGCTCGAGAACCTCATTCTGCGCACGCTGGCATTCAAAAGCGAAGGAACTATAGAGGCCTCGGATAT
>PUOW01000176.1 GCA_003552185.1 Spirochaetaceae bacterium | reverse complement strand
CCTGCACCGGAGCGGCCAGGAGCGCGATCACGAAAGCGATGATCGCGATGCGGTAGCGGCGCCGGCCGGTGACTGCCCGCCCGCGCGGGGTCCTGTGCGCGTCGGCCCCTTGCGCCTGGGCGCCGTGGGCCCCTTGCGCGTCGGTGCTGTGCGCGTCGGTGCTGTGCGCGTCGGTGCTGTGCGCGTCGGTGCCGTGCGCGTGGGTGCTGTGCGCGTCGTGGATGCGGTGCTCGCGCGGGGTCGCGGGCCCGCCGCGGGTGGTTTGTGGTTCATTGCTCCTCAACATCAGGGCCTCCCGGCAATTCCGTGTCTTCCGGTAGATCGTCTTCGTCTTCCAGGATTTCGATCGTGAGCTCGCCCGCGGCGTTTCGCGTTACCTCAACGGGGTACTGCCGCGTGATGTTCTCGCGCTCAGCAAACTCTGCGGTAAGCCGCAACGCGTAGAAGCCTTCGTCTAGGCCGCCCGCCTCGAGCTCGCCGCCGAACTCACGCGTCTCAAGCGGAAGCAGAAAGCCGCCGTCTGAGCCAAGGTCTACCCCCACGCGTTCTCGACCACGCGGGTTGAGAATCTGCGCGCGCAGCCTTGGCTCGAGGTGCACATTCCCGATGTTGATGAAGCGGGCCGAAACCGCGTAAGAGCCTTCCTCGGCGTCGAGCTCGGTGAGCGACACACGCTCCAAACTGCCCCGTGGGCTCGCTCCTACCTGCGAGTTTGTGAGATGCGCGGTGGAGGTGGTCTCGCCCGCGCTCTGCCCGTCGGCGTAGCTCGATTCGAGTTTCAAGATCGCATAGTAGTTGGCGTGGTTAAGATCGTCGCGCGGGACGCTGCTTACCACCCGAAGGTTCTGCCGTCCATTGGGTCGCAAGGTGAACTGCGAGGGTCGCATCTCCACCCACGAGGCCGCCGAGAGCTGCTCGCCCGTTATATCTCCCATCGCGACGTTGCGCAGCCCGTCCGGGGTTAACGCCGTGGCGTTTACCGTGATCGGCTCGTCGGACGGGTTGGTGACGGTGATGATACTGGTTCGCGTTGCCCCGGGAGAAACGTTGAGCTCCAGCATATCGGGGCTGAGGGTTAAGGTTTGATCGAACGCCAAGAGGTCGGCGTCGGCATCGCCCTCGAAGGTAATCTCCTCCACAAGCGGCGCAACGCGGCGACCGTCTACCTGGATATCGGCGCGTAGTCTGTAGGTTCCCGACGGCAGGCGCCGCTCGAGGTCTTGCAGCAGCGCGAGCTGCACGCCGGGGACAATCCCGACCTCGCGGTACTCCGCGCGCGTAACGGTCCGCCACCGTCCGTCGGACTCTTTGTCGACCTGAACCGTGCCGCGTACGCGGGGAAAGGTACGCCCTTCGTTGAGAATACCCAAGGTGAGGTATGTGCTCGCGCCGTCGTCGGACTCCACGAACTCCATCTCAACGTCGGATATCGAGACTTGCTGGCGCACCGAGCGCCCTTGAATCTCCACGATCACCGGAATGATAAAGCGCATCCGCACGCTGATACCGCTTTGCCCCTCCGGCGGCGGCGACTCAACGAGCAATCCCGCGACGTAGGTTCCGCGCGCGTTCTGCGGAATATTGATGAGAAGATCAACCTCCTCGGCCTCGAGCGGACCGATATCGACGCGGTCTTGGGGGATATCGAGCCAATCCATTGCGCTTACCGAAAACCCGGCCGATGTCCCCGGGTCTTCATTCGATACTCCCCATTGCCCACGCTCGGTCTGCCCGAGGTGTGTTGCGTTTACCTCGAGGATCTGGTTGCGGTTGCCGGCGGTGTTTCGAAGCTCCAACGGCACGCGCAGCGTCTGGCCGGGGCGGCCTTCTACATCGATGCGCATTGGGTTGACCATGAACCCCTGCCCGTAGGCCGGCATGATCGACGCAAACAACAACACGATCAGCGGCAGTAGCGCTCTGCAGAGCGCGCGTGATCTTGCGCCGAAACAGAGTGCTTTCAATTGGGTGTGTTTGTAGGGGTGTCTTCCAGCGGGCGTCCTCAAACTGCTCATAGTGCCTTCCTCGCAGATCCGCCTCGTTTCGGCGGGCTTTACTCTTTGCTACAGAGAAGCAAGATCCGTGCCTAGGTCTGCCGAAATCGCCGCCGCCGCCGGCGCCAAAACCGCAAAGCCTGGGGCGCGCCGGCCGCCCGCCTGCCGCCGAAGATGCGTCAATAAATCGTTGCATGGTAGTAGGTAAGAGAAGGATCCGGCGCCGGGGTGCTAAGCCGGTGGGTGGCCGGCGCGCGGCTGGCATGCGGTCGGGTGTGTCGGCTTCAAAGCTGCCGATCGGTTGGGCGGATTACGGAGCGGGGAGGCGCGCTTGGTCGCGCATTATGCGAGCCGAGCACGTGCATAATGCGCGTTGGCGCGGCGGTGTGGCTCAGCGACCGTGGCTCAGCGACCGTCGCTGCGCAAGCGCACGATCGTGACGTCGTCCTCCACTACCTCGGCTCCGCAGATGCTCCGTAGCTCTCCGGCGAGTTTCTTGAGATCTTCGTACGGACCGGCCTCGCGAAGCGCATTCATGAAACCGTGGTTTATGCGCGTGTCGGAGCCTGAGCCTATTGGGCTTACCCCGTCGGTGAAGAGATACAGTGTCTCGTGGGCACGGAAAGGAGTTGAGTGCTCGCGGTAGGTGTTGTCTTTTTTTACGCCCAGCGCCACGCCGTGCACCGGCAGCTCCTGAGGTGTGTTGGAGCGATCGATCAAGACCGGAAACGGAGAACCGGCCGCCGCCAGCGTCATGGTTTCGGCGCTTGTGTCGAGCACGCCGGCCATGAAGGTGACGAACAGGTCGGGCATTTCCTCGGTGATGAGACCGAGGCGCTCGTTGAGCCACTCGAGAAGCCGAGCAGGAGAGATTTCGGCGTCTAAGCGAGGCCGTACATACTCGGAGTACACAATCGATTTAATGATCGCGGCGACGAAGGTTGCTCTGAGCCCGTGCCCGGCTACGTCGCCGATCAACAGCAGATAGCGGTGTTCGTTGAGCGTGATGAGGTCGAAGTAGTCGCCGCTGACGCCGAACCTGCTCGGCGTGCTTTGAAAATGATCCAAGCGATAGCCGTTGAGATCCTCGGGGATTTGAACGCGAAACAGAATCTTGTGAAACTCTTGAGCCGTGCGCAGCTCCTCACGCAGTCGACGCGAGCTGTGCTGCGTGCGTAGCCGCAGGAGGTAACTCTCGAGCGCGTAATCGAGCTCGTCCTGAAGCTTTTTGCGGTCCCACGGCTTCACGATAAACGCAAATATCCCGGCGCTCAACGCGGCCTGAATGTCGTGCTTCTCGGTGTATCCGGTGAGCAACAGCGGAACTACCGGATTGCGCGCCTCTACCACCGTGCGTACCAACTGTGCCCCCGAGATGCCGGGCATGCGGTTATCGGTAAGGAGGATCGCAATCCTTTGTTCGCCGTTCTCGAGAATCTTTAACGCTTCCTCGCCGCTGCCGGCGGTGAGAATCTCGAGGTTGTGCCCCTTAGCCCAGCTTCGTAGCTCACGCTGCAACGCGTCGAGAATCGGTTGTTCGTCGTCGACAATAAGAATTTGATAAGCTGTCTGTGTTTCACTGCTGTTCATGTTTCAACTCATTCGGAGATTCTACGACCGAGCTCTCGGTCGGGAGGCGTATCTCGAAGGTAGACCCTTCACCACGCGTGCTGCTAACCGTTATGTCGCCGCCGAGTCCTCTGATGATCTCGTACGAGACCGAGAGGCCGAGCCCTGTCCCGGAGCCCACCGATTTTGTGGTAAAGAACGGGTCGAATATCTTGGAGAGATCTTCTGCCGCGATTCCTACACCGGTGTCCGAGATCCTCACGACCGCGTCGTCGTCTTCTTGGTTTCGATGCGAGCTTACCGCTATTGTGCCGCCTTTTGGAGTGGCGTCGCGCGCGTTCATCAGAAGGTTCACGAACACCTGCTCGAGCTGACCTTGCACCGCGGGCACGATGATCTCCGGCTGCAGGTCCAGATCGATCACGAAGTCGTACTTGAGCTCGTTGTGAACGATCTCCAACGCGTCGCGTATGCTCGTTGTAAGATCCACCGCCTCAACCGCTCCGCGCTCGGTTCTCGAGAAGATGCCCAGGCTTCGGACGATGTTATTGATGCGTTCCATCCCTTTGATCGAGGCGTCGACGAGCTCCGGAATGTCCTTACGGATGAAGGCGGTGTCGTGGGCGGCGTCGAGTTCCGACACCCGTTGTATCACCGACCGCAGCTCGGCCGGTGAGTCGGCGGCCGGTGAGTCGGCGGCCGCGGGATCGGCGGCCTCGTTGACCTTGTCGCGAAGCTCGTCGATCAGTTTTTCGCGCTCCTCGATGGTTTCTGTGTACTCGGCGAGCGTCTCGAGATTGCTTTTTACGTATCCGCTCGGGTTGTTGATCTCGTGCGCGATGCCGGCCGCGAGCGATCCAAGCGAGGCGAGTTTCTCTTGGTGAACAAGCACCGACTGAGCTTGCCGAAACCTCTCGAGGAGTTCTTCGAGACTAGAGGTGCGCTCTCGTACGGTTTGCTCGAGCGTTTCCGCTCGGTGCCGCTCGGCAAGCATCATCGAGATTACCGACGCTATCAATGAATGAAACTCCGCCGAACGTGTGCTCCTCGCGATCGCCCCCATCGAATCTATGTCGTTGTCTCGGACCGCACCGGTAAGGACGGCGAGCGGACGAAACACGATTTTGTGCAACAACAGCATTACCAGCGCGAAAAAGACCGCAAACCCCACAACCGACGCGGCTCCAAATCGAAGCATGTAGCGGGCGCTCTCGTCCCGAAACGCTTCGAGATTAACCCAGACGGAGAGCCGCCCGTCCTCCGGGGCCGAGGACGGCCCGATTGAGACAGAGACGTTGTGCTGCAGATAGCGGTCGCCGGCCTCCTCGAGCTCGGCGAGTTGAGCCTCGGCCGCATCGCAGGATGCGCCGTTTGTGGGCGCGGCGTCGGGCCGCGCGGCGTCGGCGGTCGCGGCGTCGTGAGCCCTGCCCACGCTCAACGCGCTGCCGTCCTCGCGATACAGTGCAACTCCGGCTACAAACGGGTGCGCACAGACCTGCTGCACCAGCTGCTCGAGCTCGGCGCTCGGCTCCTCGAGGTCTCGAACCACCGCCGGAACGGCGACTCGAACCGAGTCCGACAGGGCTTGCGCCACCGACCGGGCACCTGCCTGCATACGAGTTTGCTCTATCATGGTGTACCCCATGAACAACGCGACGCTGAGTGCGGCGACCAACAGCGCACCCGCCACCATAAGGAGCCGTGGAAGAAAGATGAGCTTTCGATGACGATCGGGTGTATCATGTGACATTTGCCCCTACAGTACTACGTTTGCGCGTTGATGGCCATTGCGAACGACCCGAGTGAAGCACGAAAGTACTCGCGGATCGAGCTTTCCACCGGCCGCGTCATGCTCCAGCCGCTCGATCGCCGATTCGCTCCTGAAGCGCGGGGTGCCGTTATACACCACCGCAGTCATTTCGTCGTAGCTGTCGACAACATTTAGCACCCGCAGCTCCTGCGGATAATGCTCGGTTTCGCTCAGTCCGTCGGGATACCCACTGCCGTTGATCCGCTCGTGATGATGACGGCAGAGAAACGGTACCTCGTTGAGGCTGTCGGGCCACGGCAGCGTGCGCGTTACCCGATACGAGAGCTCGGGGTGCGACTGCAGCTCAGCGAACTCCGAGGCGGTGAGTACCGATCGATCGTGCGTGAGCAACGCCTCGGTAATGGTGTCGTCGAGCAGTGTTACCCCGGTTTCGTAGCGCAGTTCGGCGGTGAGCGAGTTCAGCTCCACGAGCTTCTCGCCCGCCGCGGACCAGTTGCGCCGCTTGGGTGGCGCGCGCAGAATCTCGAGCACCTCATCGACGAGCGCCAAACTGCGCAACTGAAGCGCGGCCTGCGTCTGATTTTGCGCCGTTTCGAGGTACGAGCGCAGCAGTTGCCCGATCAGGCTCAGCTGTGTTTCCACGCGCTCGCGCTGATCGTATCGCAACGGTTCGCCCTTGTTCACGATCTTGGAGTCGATGAAGACCTTCCCGAGGTCGTGCAACAAGGCCGCGTAGTAGAGCCGGGCTCGCGCCGCGCGGTGGCGCTCCCACGCTTCCTGAGTAAGATTCGCCTCGGGCAGCATCGCGTCGTAGGTTTCTACACTCAGCTTTGCAACCCGATACGAGTGCTCGGAGATCTGCGGGGCAAGTTCATGGGTCATTTGAAGCATTTGATACACCGCTCGATCGAGCAGGTATTTCCCCGCCGCGGCGGTACCGTCCGCCGGCGTTGTGCTCGGTTGTGCCGAACCGTTCGTGCGCTTGGGCGGCTGCGCTTGCGTCGAGCGCTCGTGAAGGTAATCGAGTATAACGGTGCGCAGGCGCTCGAGCGAGATCGGTGTCGAGATCAGGATCTCGGCCGCGGCGCGGGTGCGCGTTATCTCGGCGGTTCGCCGCGGGGCGCTCGGCGCAAGCAGAATTCTCGTGACCAGCGGGTAGCGATACGCAACAATGCGCAGCAGCTCGATTCCGGTTACGGTCGGGAGGTCAACGCTTGCCACGATCGCTCGGTAGGCGTGCGCATCAAGGGCACGAAACGCCTCACGTGCGGTTGCAGCAACCTCCACCTTGATCTCGGGGTCGTTGCAGAAGTAGCGAGCCGCGTCTCTGCGTAGCTCCGGGTTGTTGATAACGAACAGAACGTTTCCATGGTCCATAAGCGCTCCCTCTCCCCTGAATTCTAGCAAGATTCGTGCCGAATGTCCGCGGCGGGGAAATGCGTGCCGGTGTGTGCGATAACTGCTTGTTTTGTGGAGGATTAGCGGGGCCGATGATTCTTACGCGTACGGAGCGGAGTGTGGGCGCCGGCCGAACGCGCCGCGAGGCCGGCGCTGCTCTATTTCGGTTTGGGTGTCGCTACTCGCGAATCGCAAGCCGCTCACCCTCACGGTGAAAGCGGTAGTCTAATCTCAAACTCGGTGCCCGGACGGTGTCCGTCGGGGTCGGTATCCCGCGCCGTGATGCTTCCGTTGAGCCCGGTGAGAATCTGGTGCGAGACCGACAACCCAAGGCCGGTGCCGGAGCCCACCGGCTTGGTGGTGAAAAAAGGATCAAAAATCTTGTCTTGTATCTCCGGCGGAATTCCGGGGCCGCCGTCGGCGATCGCGATCACCGCCTCACCCCGGTCGGCTCGGGTTGTGATGCGGATCTCGCCGCCTTTCGGTGTTGCGTCGCGTGCATTCAACAACACGTTGACGCAGACCTGTTCGAGCTGTCCCGGGTTGCCCCAGGCCTCGAGCCCCGGTTCGAGCTCGGTTACGACGTTATAGTCGTGCTTTAGCTGCGTTCGAACTACCGTGAGCGCGTTCTCTACCGCGCCTTGAAGATTCACCGATTCGCGCTCGCCGGTTTCGTCTACGCGTGCGAACGAGTTGAGGCTTCGAACGATAGCGGTGATGCGATCCATGCCGTGAACCGAGGCTTGGATCACATCCGTTGTATCGGCCTCCACGGCGTGTAGGTCTTCGCGGCGTCGATGACGGTCGAGCGCATCGGCCGTCTGCGCCAGCGGAGCCGGGAGCGTTTGGGTATCAAGCTGCGCTACCTGTTCCAGCAGCTGCGTAACCAGCTCGCCCTGTCGACGAAACGCCTGGGTGTACTCGGCGAGCGTTTCAAGATTACTTCTCACGTATGCGCTGGGGTTGTTTATCTCGTGCGCGATGCCGGCCACCAGCCGCCCGATCGAGGCGAGTTTTTCCTTCTGTAACAGGGCCACCTGGGTTCTGCGTAGCTCCTGTGTGCGTTCCTCCACCAACGACTCTAGATCGGTCTGGTAGCGACGAAGCTTCAACTGCGTGAGAACGCGCGCCAGTACTTCCTGCTCCTGCAACGGCCGCGGTATGTAATCGACCCCACCTACCTCGAACCCTTGGAGTATGCTTTCGGTGTCGGATAGGGCGCTTACAAACAGTACCGGGATCTCGCGCAACGGCTCCTCGGTCTTGAGTCTTCGACACAGTTCGAATCCGTCCATCTCCGGCATCAGGACATCGAGTAAAAAGAGATCGGGCGGAGCTGCAACCGCGGCCTTGAGCGCGTGAGCGGCCTCACGAAACTGCAGCACGCGCAATCCGTGCGGCGAGAGAATCTCACCGAGCAGTCGCAGGTTGTCGGGCACGTCGTCTACAACCATGACGGTGTCGCGCCGTTCCAAGCCGCCGGATTTCATACCTCAAACACCTCGCGTAGCATGCGCATATTGAACTCCTCGGCAAGCGCGATGAGTTGCCGCCGCACCTCGTCGTTAACGGACTCGGCCTGCAGAACAAGCCGCTTGAACTCGATGATGTCTCCTGAAAGCAACGCTTCGCGGAGTTCGGCGAGCATAGCCGAGTGTATCGTCGCGAGATCGCTTGGTGCAAGGGAGTGCGCGCCCTGGGGCTCAAACTCGAGCTCGTGCGGTTCTCGGTAGTGGTACTCCAAGCCCAACACCCGTGCGAGTGCTTGAAACAGCTCGCTCAATTGAAACGGTTTGGTAATGACCTCGGCAAAAACCTCGAGGCCGTTTCCCGCGTTGCGTTCCGCAAACGCCGTAGCCGAGATCGCGATCACCGGCGTAGCGCGAGTCTCGGGCGTGCTCTTGATGGTGTACGTCACGGTGGTGCCGTCGGTGCCGGCAAGCCGCATATCGATCACCACCACGTGCGGAGTGTGTTGTACCGCGCTCCAGACCGCTTCTTCGGCGTCTTGGGCGGTGAACACCTCAAACCCTACCGGTTCCAAAACTGCGGTGAGCATCCGGAGACTATCGAGATTGTCGTCTACCGCGAGCACGCGCCACGGCCCCTGAGGGCGCGCAATTACCATCGGCCGCGCCTCCGAGCGCTCCGGTGCGATCGCCTCTTCGTCGGTTTCTCGAAACGGAATCGTAAACCGGAAGGTGCTTCCTATACCGTCCCCGCTTTGCAGCGTGATCTCACCGCCGGCGAGCTCAACGAGCTGCTTCGCGATTGCGAGGCCGAGCCCGGTACCACCGGACGCCGCGCCGGTGCGCGCCTGCGCAAACGCGGTAAACAGATGAGACTGCTCGTGTTTCGGTATTCCGGGTCCGGTGTCGCTTACCGCGATCGCTAAGCGGGACCCGGGTAATAACCCGACCTGTAGCGTAACGTAGCCCTTGGTGGTGAACTTACACGCGTTGCCGATGAGGTTTACGAGTACCTGGCGGATGATGTGCTCGTCGGCCACAATTAAGCGCGGAACCGCATCGTCTAACTCCACGGAAAACTGCAGGCCCTTGAGCTCGGCGGTGCGCTTAAAGATCGCGTGCAGGTCGTTGAGGGTTTCATCGAGCCGGAATACGCGCGCCCGATTGCTCACCGTGCCCGACTCAATTCTGGAAAAATCGAGGATGTCGTTCACGAGCGTGATCAAGTGTTTTGCGTTGCGATTGACGATACGCAGGTACTCGGCTTGTTGCGGCTTGAGCTCCGAGTCTCGCGCCAGGATCTGCAGAAACCCGACCACCGCGTTCAACGGTGTGCGAACCTCGTGGCTGATGTTTGCAAGAAACGCGGCCTTGGCACGGTTTGCCTCCGCGGCGGTCTCCAGCGCAATGCGTTCTTGCTCGGCTTCTTTCTGCTGGGTGATCTCGGCCGGGATCGCGCAGGTGCCGACCACCGCTCCAGCGTAATCGCGAACCGGAAAGACATTGGTCAGAAAGTGGTGCGCTCCGTCGGCAAGTTCTATCGTGACTTCGTGCTGCTGGGCGCGCTCGGTCTCGATAACGCTACGATCCATCGCCATAATCTTCTCGGCCATCTCGCCCGGAAACAGGTCCGCCGCTGTTCTGCCAAGAACTTTGTCCCGATCGAGATCGAAGTACTCCTCGAACGCTCGGTTCACCCGCGCGTAGCGTCCTTCAAGACTCTTCACCGTGATAATCGAGGCGCTGTGTTCAATGAGGTCGGCGAGAAAGCGGCGGCTTCTCTCGAGCTCGTCGCGAATCACGGCGCGCCGGTGTATCGCGAAAAGCATCCGGGCGAACGCCGTTAAGAGGTGTTCTTCGTCGTCGCTCCAGTCTATACGTCGCCGGTCTAACTCAATACCGAGAAACCCCACACAGTGGGTGCGGCCGTCATGTTCGCTGCGGTAGTTCGCGTCGGTCAGCGGGACGATACGCACCGATGCTACACTCGGGGAAGGCCCCAACGCCTCGAGCTCCCGGTGTAACTCGGCCGTCTGATCTCGCTCGATCTGTACCGTGCGCCCCTGCTGAAGCTCACGAGTAGTCGTCGAGAACGAATTGACCGATAAGGTAGCCGGTGGCGCCACACTCGGTGGTGTGACACTCGCGGCGTGATCTCCCGGCCAGTAGTGTATTCGCTCGAGGGTGTCGGTCTCGTGGCGAAACTCGTAGATGTAGGAGCGCACGGCACCGAGGGAGCGGCTCACTCGCGCCAACGAGGCGGCGCGCGTTTCGTGCGTGCGCTCGGGCGGCAGGTCGATAAAGGCCGACGCGATCTCGGTTAGGATTTCCTGGAACCTGTTACGGCGCATCAGTTGAAGCTCCGGCGCGCGCCGCCGCCCGGTGCCACCGTGGCCGGTGCCACCGTACTCGGTGCCGCCGTGCTCGGTGTTCCCGTGTTCGGTCAGCTCGAAGGCGTTGACGAGATACGACGATACATCGCCACGCTCGTTGAGTACCGGCGTTACAACCGATGTATACCGGCGTACGGTGCCGTCATGGTTCAGCACACGGTGTTGAAGCGCCGGTTGTGCCGCTCCGCTGCCGGCGGCCGCGAGGGCTTGCCGGACCGCCGCACGATCCTCGGCATGCACCAGCTCTGCGAAATCGCTTCCCACAAGTCGATCGGCCGGGTGCCCGATCCGGTGCGCGGCAAACCGTGAGACACGAACGATCGAGTTGTGAGTGTCGAGTTCGTAGATAAGGTTATTGCCGTGTTCCATCAAGGCCCGACACAGTTGCTCCGGACCGCTGCTCGAGCTTTCGGCGGATCGCAATCCCACTACCTGTCCTTCGTTTCCGGCGTTTTTGTTCTCATCGTACAATACACCATCGCACCGATTTTTCAAGCGCCGCTAAGCCCGGCCGGCCGAGTTGGCGGCTTGGCGACCCGAGCGTGCGCGCCCGCGGCCTGCTGCGCGCCCGCGGCCTGGCACGTGCGGCCTGCTGCCCGCGGCCTGCGCCGGCCCACGCTCGACGTGCAATCTGCTTGTGTAATACCGCGTTCGGCCGGCGAGATGCGCGCCGTGTTCGCTGCTGCGCCGTGCACCGATTGCGGAAAGCTTCCGGCGGCATCGCTTCTAATTGGTTAACCCGGAAACGCTTACAAGACGAACACCTTTCGAGGCGGTGTAGGACCTCGATCCGGCACATAACTTGCAATGGTTACCATAACGGTATTCGTTCAGGCATTTTGCAGTTGCCGAAGGAGAGAAAGCTATCATGCCGAGTTGGTTGATTTTTCTATTTGCGATCGAAGGCGGCCTGCTGAGCGGTGGTGTTCAGCAAGGAGACGAAATATTTGAGCATCCCGAGTACGCGTCGTACGTTACGATGGAGGCCGAGATGCGGGCCGGTCCCGTGTTCGTCGGAAGCTCGATCGAGACGCAGCAGCGCGCCGTGGATCACGGTGCGGCGTATCCTGAGTTCGCCCCGTATCGGGCGCTGTACACCTTTAACGCGGGCCTCCGTTTTTCGGTGTTTGAGATCGGTTGGGAGCACATGTGCGATCACCCGGTTGAAAGCAACGGCCACGAGAGCAGTCCGTTCGCCGGTGGGCACGATCGGCTGTACGCGCGGGTGGAGGTAACGACCGGCGCGTCGGATTAGCCCTACCGGCTTGACGGATAATCGGGCCGGCGCAGTGGCGCGCCGCTCCGCCCGCACCCGCCCTTCCGGATCCGCCTTTATCTTAGCTGCTCGATTTCCCTCGTGTGCTCGCCGTCGCGCAGTTGCTCGCCGCTATGGCTCGATCGCACAACTTCCCAGAGTGAGTCTACCAGTCGCTCATCGTACTGCCCGTCCTTGGCGTGCTCCGAGAGAAGCTCCAGCGCGTCGTACTTAGCGAGCCGTTCGCGGCCTGCAAAGCGGGGGTTGGTTAACGAATCGAATCGATCGGCGATCGAGAGGATGCGAAGCGGTAGCGGGAAATTGCCTTTTTTCGACATGCCGTCGGGATACCCGCTACCGTCGAGCCGTTCGTGGTGGTGTCGGCACAGAAACGGTACCATCTGCAGGTGTGGCTCCC
Source organism: Spirochaetaceae bacterium (assembly GCA_003552185.1). GTDB lineage: Bacteria > Spirochaetota > Spirochaetia > DSM-27196 > SLAA01 > B1Sed10-166. The sequence continues at coordinate 4,569 of PUOW01000176.1, read as the reverse complement.
AGGGCAGCGCGCAGGCGACGCGGTACGAAATCTCAACGTGTTCCGGGGTAGTCTCCTGTCGTTGACCCGGTTGCGTTCCAACCGTCGCGACGGCCTCGATTACGTCGTCGAACAATAATGCTTCGGAGGTGCTGATACTCCTTCCGGTTTCCGTCTCGAGTTTGGGTGAAGTGAACAGCTCTCCGATGTCGTGTAGCAAGCTCGCATGGTGAAGCGTTGAGCGAAACTCGAGATGATACTTCGGGTTGAACTTGGATCCGTGCACGCTTCGCATGCTCCGATCGTACAGCTGCAAACTCAAAGCCGCCGTGCGCCTCAAATGCTCGCCGAGCGGGGCGTCCATGCCGCAGACAAGCCGAATCAGCAAAGTACTGAGTTTCGTTACCGTGCCCGTGGGCTTGGTTGCTCGCGCGAGTCGCGCCATCTGTGCGCGCGCCCCCTCTAGTATACGGCGGCGCAGCTCGTCGGTTTCAACCGGCTTGATCAGCACCGAGTCCAGCCCAAGTTCGCTCACCGCTTGGGCGATCTCAAAGCGGTCTGCCACCCCGGTGATAAGCACCTTCGCGATATCCGGATACGAGGTTCCCACCACCTTCAGCAGCTCCTCGCCGCCCATTCCCGGCATTTTCCAGTCGCAGAGCACAACCGCGTAGTCTTGCTCGGTCAGCATGTGCAGCGCCTCAAACGGACTGCTGCTGGTCCGTAGTGCAATCTGCGAGTCTTTTCGAAACCTCCGCGCCACCGATTTCAAGAAATCGGGGTCGTCGTCCACTATCAACGCACGTATCTCATCCACTTTTTTGCCCTCCTCGAGCCATATGTCTCTGAAAAATACTTAGCAATTTCCGCGCCGGCGCCGCGTGGTCGCGAGCGAAACATACAAAACCTAAACCGTTGTGCTGTAGGAAGATGGCGCTTGGCCGAGAGCCTGCGCGCGGTGGGGACGGTCGGACTCGCCTGAAATCGGCACGGCCTCGGCACATCGGCGCCCGTCGGCGCGCGAAACGCGTGTGTAAGACACGCAGATTGCGCGTCTTGCAGATGCTGTGTGGTAGTCACGGCTCGGTGGCTTCGGATAGGACGAGGTCCCGGTATCCGCGCCACGGGTGCGAACACGCTAACTCTCGGCCTCTCCGTGGTTTACCCGAACCCCCGGCGGGGTGCGGCGACGTAACGGTTTTAGAGCGGCCGGCACGTATATTGCTAATAAGTGAGCAGGAGCGAAGCGTGAGCGGTTAAGCTTGAGACCTTATCCGGTGGTAACCGATCCGGTGGTGATGGGCCAAGCTCGCACAACGAGGAGGAATAAAGATGAGTATAGGAAACGGACGTAAGGGACAGCCGGGGAAGCGGATCGTCGGGGCGATATTAGGCCTGGCGATGGTGGTGGCGTTGCAGGTGGATGCGCGAGCGCAAGACCAAGAGCAGGATCTTGAGGAACGCGAGCGTCCGTTGACGATCGACGAGCTTTATCTGCAGTCGGAAACCACCGCCGAGACCCTCAGCAAGCAGCTGCGCAGCCGGCATCGTGAGTTGCAGATGCTCGCGCTCGACGCGATTGAGGAACAGCTTCAAAGCGGGGCCTTGGGCCGAGACAACCGAGAAGCGTACGAAGGGGTTGTGTATGTGCTACGCGACGGGGTGCACAAAATTACGTACGCAGGCCAGATAAGCCCGCACACCTATCACCCGATGGTGAGACATAGAGCGGCCGAGGTCATCGCGCAGTTTGATATTCCGCAGGTGCGCACCGAGCTCACGATGAACGTGGTGCGAGACCCTGACCCGGCGGTGCAAGCGCGGTCGCTATACTCGCTTGCCGAGATCGGGGAAGACCCCGACGGCTGGGTGACCGAGAACATCGCCAAAATGATGCTCCGCCATCATTACGGGCGTCCCGATTACGGGGCGGTATACGCAGCCTTGGTCGCGATCGAGCACATCAACGCGAACCCCGGCGCGGTTGTGCACGGTGCCGCGGTGGAGATGGTTCTCAAGGTGGCGGAAGGCGGCTACTACAACCAATTCATACGAGATAAGGCGCGCCGCGTTCTGCAGATGATGTAAAAATATCGAGTGAAGTCGGAGGAAGCCGCCGGACGCCGGACGGCGGCTCAAACCTTCTTGTCCCCCATGCCTCGAAGCGGGGTCCGGCGACACCTTACCCCCGCTCGAGGCTTTCTCTTTAGGCGCCGCCGAGTTTGAAGCCCGAGACTTCGTTGCTAAGTTCGTCCATGGCTTCGCCGATGCGGTTCGCCGAGTCGTTGAGGGCGGTCATCGCCTCATTGATCTCGCCGGAGCCGGCCGAGATCTCGTTCACCGCTTGCTTGAGCTCCGAGGCCGACTCACCCACCTGAACCGTAGTGTTGTGAATCAAATCGATGCCTTCACGAATCTCGTGACTGCCGGCCTGCACCGTGGAGCTGGTTTCGTTCAGCACCGCGACCGCCTCGGTGATCTCACCGGCGCCGTTCGCGAGCTCGGTCATGGTCTGGGCGATCTCGCGAAACGAGTTCATGGTGTCGTGCGCGTGGGTCTCAACCTCGCCATACACTGTGGAGGTTTCCTGCGAGGTGGCGAGCAGCGACTCCACTATTTGGCCGTTTTGCTTGAGGATATCGCCGATCTTCCGCGAGTTCTCGGCGGTGTCCTGCGCGAGCTTTCTGATCTCGTCGGCCACAACCGCGAACCCTTTGCCTTCCTCGCCCGCGTGTGCGGCCTCGATTGCTGCGTTCATGCTCAGGAGGTTGGTTTGCGAGGAGATGTCGTTGATGATGGTGGTCACCTCCTGGATCGCGGCCGAGTTGCGCTCGAGCTCCTGGACCGCGCTCTCGGTCTTCTCCATTTTTTCGCGAGCGCCCCCGATCGTGCCGGAGAGCTGCTCGGTGGAGGCAAGCCGGCTGTTGGTGGTTTCGGCGACGTTCTTTAGCGATGCGTTGATCTGCTCCACCGAGCTCGAGGTTTGGTGCACCGCGGTCGCCTGGTTCTCGGCCTGCTTGTTCAAGCCGTCGACATTCGCCTTGATCTCGTCTACCGCCGAGCTGATCTCGCTAATGGAAGCCGAGAGGCGCTCGGTCTGCTGTTGAAGCGAGCGTATGGTGGCGTCTATCTGCTGCGTTGAGGCCGCAGTCTCGGAAGAGGCGCTCGCGAGCTCGCGATTCTGTTGATTGGTGCGACTTACCGAGTCTTGAATCTGCTCGATCACCTCGTAGAGGTGCGTCTCCATCTGACGAAGCGACAGCAACAAGCCCCGGGCCTGCCGGCGGCGGCTGTCTATCTCTTCGGGTTTCAAGAGTTCGCCCTGCGAAATGCGGTGCGCGATTGCGCGCACCTCCTCGGGGTCGGCGCCGAGTCGCGCCTGGATGCCCCGCGTGAGCGTTACGGCCGCACCAAGGCCTACCGCACCTCCGATCACCAGCAAAACGACTAAGAACCCGCTGAGCGCTGCACGGCGCAGTCCAAGCTCGGCGATCTGTTCCTCGGCAAGCAGATCGAGCTCGTCGACCACCTGTGCTACGTCTTCTCCGAGACGTTGTTGCCGATCCAGCAGAGCATCCGGGTCGTCGCCTGGGGCAAAGGCCTGAAGCCGTGCCCGAAACTCTTCAAACGATTGTTCGAGCGCCGCAAGGTCGCGTCTGAGCCGGTCTTCGTCATCGGCAAACTCCAGCTCGTTGAGCACCGCATCGGCTTCGGCGAGCGCACCGGCGACCTCGTCCGAGAGCGCGAGCGCTTCGGCGAGATCGTGCTCATCGCGCGCCATCGCGCGTTCCACCAACAGCGACTGCTCGAGCGTTACGCGGCGAACGCGCTGTAGGTGTCGCTGAAACGGCGCGTAGCCGTCCACGAACCCGTCGATTGTGCTTCCGAGTTCGTTAACCTGATGTATCGTCACCAGCGAGCTTCCGACAATCAACGCCACGAGAATCGTGACGGTCGTCAGTACCAGCGTCCGGAGTTTCAGTTTCATGGATGTGTTTCTCCTCGTTGCCTCAGTTGCCTACTGCGCCCACGGCCCGGGGCCGCCCAGCCTTCACGCGCGCGCGGCAACTGCGTGTGCTGCGGCAGGGCACGGGGCCTGCAACTCCGACGGCGGTAGGCTTTCACCTTTTGCGATCTCAGGATACGTGCCGGAGCTTACCCAAGACCGGCACGATTTTCAAGCAAGCTCGCGGTCGTGCCAGGCCCGCGGTCGTGCCAGGCCCGCGGCCGTGTCAGGCTTGCTGTCAGCGCAGGCGTGTGATTGCGCAAGCGCCGGGCGATAGGGGGTAGAGCGGGCTATAGCCCGAGCGTGGGGGCCGCCGTTGAGCCGGGGAATTGTGGGTGGGGTTCATTTCCGGCGTGGCGATGCGCGGCGCATTCCTTATTTATTTTGTCGTAACCTTTACACATGCGGGATTCACAAACTTAACATCATGATACTGAATGATACCGACTCGCGCGGGCTCAGATAAGGAAATACGAGCCTGTCGTGAGCGGTGCAGGTCATCTAAGCGTGCTTGTGTATGCACGTGCTCAGCTCCGGGCGCGGATCGGCACATTCGAGGCTGCCTGCGAGGCAGATGGAATGCT
>PUOW01000152.1 GCA_003552185.1 Spirochaetaceae bacterium | reverse complement strand
GGTGCAAGGAGGAGAGAATGGCTAAGGCACGAGGCAACGTGTTTTTCGATACCGATCGATGCAAGGGCTGCGAGCTGTGCACCACGGTCTGTCCGGTGGATATCGTCTCGATGGACCGCAAGACGATCAATAAGAAAGGGTACCACCCGGCTCACGTCACCGATCCTGAGAAATGCATCGCGTGCGGCAACTGTGCGTTGGTGTGCCCCGACGTGGTGATCAGCGTCGAGCGCGTGGCGTAAGCGAGGAGGGCGAGTATGTCGGAAAAGGTCTTGATGAAGGGCAACGAGGCGCTCTGCGCGGCCGCGATCCGCGGCGGATGCCGATATTTTTTCGGGTATCCGATTACGCCGCAGAACGAGATTCCGGAGTACATGTCGCGCGAGCTTGCGAAGGCCGGCGGGGTGTTTCTGCAGGCCGAAAGCGAGGGCGCGGCGATCAACATGGTGTACGGAGCCGCCGGCGCCGGGGCGCGGGTTATGACCTCGAGCGCATCACCGGGTATCGCACTCAAGCAGGAAGGTATTAGCTACATCGCGGGCGCCGAGCTGCCGTGCGTGATCGTGAACATCTCTCGCGGTGGCCCCGGGCTCGGCGGGATTCAGCCGTCGCAGGCCGACTATTTCCAGGCGACGCGCGGCGGCGGTAACGGCGACTACAATCTCTTGGTGTACGCGCCGGCGAATATTCAGGAAGCGGTCGACCTCATGACCGCGGCGTTCGACCTCGCCGATTATTACCGCATGCCGGTTATGGTTCTCGGCGACGGGATGATCGGCCAGATGATGGAGCCGGTGGTGTTCAAGGATCCCGAGTCTCGTGAACTCCCGGAGAAGGACTGGGCCACCACCGGCACCGGCGGCACGCGGAAGCCGAATATCATCAACTCGCTGCGCCTCGACCCTGCCGAGCTTGAGAAACTCAACCATAAGCTGCAGGAGAAGTACGCTCAGGTGCGCGCGAACGAGGTCCGCTACGAGATGCATAAAACCGATGATGCCGAGCTGGTGTTCGTCGCGTATGGGACCTCCTCTCGGGTGGTGAAAAACGCGGTCGCGGTACTGCGCTCCAACGGGATCAAGGCCGGCTTGATTCGCCCGATCACGCTGTGGCCGTTCCCCGAGGCAGCCTTCGATGAGCTGCCGAGCAGCGTGCGCGGTCTGATGTCGGTTGAGCTTAGTGAAGGACAGATGATCGACGATGTGAAGATCTCGGCTCGCGGCCGTTGGCCGGTTGGGTTCTACGGACGCTCGGGAGGAATGATCTTCACGCAGCAAGAGATCGTTGATGCCGGCGAAAAGATGTATCGGGAGGTTGCCGATGTCAGTCGTGTTTGAAAAGACCAAGGGTCTTACCGATAAAGAGTTTCATTACTGCCCGGGATGTACGCACGGGACGATTCACCGCTTGGTGGGTGAGGTGCTCGAGGAGCTCGAGCTGCTCGGCGACGCGGTCGGCGTTGCGCCGGTCGGCTGCGCGGTGCTCGCCTACGACTACTTCAACTGCGACATGCACGAGGCGGCGCACGGCCGCGCGCCTGCGGTTGCCACCGGGGTGAAGCGCGTCTTGCCCGAGAAGACGGTGTTCACGTACCAAGGAGACGGCGACCTCGCCTCGATCGGGACGGCCGAGATCGTGCACGCGGCGCATCGCGGCGAGAACATCACCGTGATCTTCGTCAACAACGCCATTTACGGCATGACCGGTGGGCAGATGGCGCCCACCACGATGATAGGGCAGAAAACCACAACCTCGCCGTTTGGTCGCAACGCCGAGCAAACCGGCGTTCCGATCCGGATGAGCGAGATGCTCGCGACCATAGACGGGGCGGCCTTTATCGAGCGCGTTTCGGTGCATAACCCGGTGCATATCCGCAAAACGAAAAAGGCGATACGCACCGCGTTCGAGTGTCAACAGAACCGCAGGGGGTTCTCGATGGTGGAGGTGCTGTCCACCTGCCCGACGAACTGGGGTATGTCGCCGATTGCATCGCTGGGGTGGTTGGCGGAGAACATGATCCCGTACTACCCGCTCGGCAACTTCCGTAATCCCGAGAAGGAGGCCTAGTAGTATGAACGAGAAGGTCATCTGCGCAGGCTTCGGCGGCCAGGGCGTGATGTCGCTCGGGCGCCTGATGAGCTATACCGGAATGCAGGTCGGCAAAGAGGTGTCGTGGTTGCCGTCGTACGGCCCTGAGATGCGCGGGGGCACCGCGAACTGCCACGTCATTATATCCGATAGCTTGATCGGCTCGCCGATCATTTCGCACGACGCGACCGCAGTGATCGCGATGAACTATCCCTCGATGGTAAAGTTCGAGCACGAGCTGCTGGAAGGCGGCTACATGTTCTACAACAGCTCCTTGATCGAGCAGCCGCCCGAGCGCGCCGGCATCAAAGCGGTTGCGGTTGCCGCGAACGAGATCGCGAGCGAGGTCGGCGATTTGAAGGTCGCCAACATGGTGATGCTCGGCGCGTATATCGCGGCTTGCCGACCGTTCAGTCTGGAGGATGTCGTCGATGCGTTGCGCAAGGTGTTCGGCCCCGGGAAAGAGAAGTTCATCCCGTTGAATGAGTCCGCGTTGAAGCGTGGAATGGAAGTGGTAGAGAAGGCCGCGGTGCAGAGTTAAGTGACCCGCGGGCGAACGGCCGACGTCGGACGGACGGCCCCGCCGGGTCGGCTCCGCCCGGCCGGCTTCGCCGGCGTTTCGGCACAGGAGGGAACCGTCATGCTTGATTTCAACACCTTGCGAGAGGCCGCCCGTGGGCTCGGCGGCAAGCGCCTTGCGGTCGCCTATCCGCACGACCACGACTCGCTCCAGGCGGTTGTGGCGGCCGCCGATCAGGAGTTCGTTACACCTGTTTTGATCGGCGATCGTGATACCATTGCACCGATCCTCGAGGAACTCGGAACGGGCGTAGACTCGTTCGAGCTCGTAGAGGTATCCGATGCCGAGGAAGCGGCCGACACCGCAGCCGGCATGGTGGGGGCAGGTGCAGCAGACGCGCTGATGAAAGGCTTGCTCGATACCTCGGTCATTCTCAAGGCGGTGCTCAAGAGCGAGCACGGTTTGCGAAGCGGTCGCTTGCTGAGTCATGTAGCGGTGTTCTCGTTGCCGAGCTACCCGCGTCTGCTGATCGTAAGCGACGCCGCGATGAATATAGCGCCGACCCTCGAGCAGAAGCGCGAGATCATCGAGAACGCGGTGGAGGTGGCCCAGGCTCTCGAGATCGAGACTCCGAACGTGGCGATGCTCTGCGCCAAAGAGAAAGAGGATCCCAAGATGCAGGCCACGGTGGATGCCGCCGCCTTGGCCAAACTCAACCGCGAGGGCAAGCTCGGCGGCTGTGTCGTAAGTGGCCCGCTCGCGCTCGATAACGCGGTATCGCTCGAAGCGGCAAAGCAAAAGGGCATTACCGATCCGGTGGCGGGGCACGCCGATGTGCTGATTGCGCCGACAATCGAGGTTGGTAACGCACTCTACAAGGCGCTCGCGTTTCTCGCCGGCGCCGACACCGCGGGTATCATCGTGGGAGCGCGGGCCCCGGTGGTGTTGACCTCGCGCGCCGACAGCACCGCGGTCAAGCTAGACTCGATTGCCCTCGCAGCGGTGTACGCCGCGCATCACGGCGGCTGACCGCTCATCGGCCCGCGATGTCCTGATACACCCAGAGAAGCTCGTTCAAGATCATCGCGGTTGCGCCCCACACCACGGCGTGCTCTATTCGAAAAGCCGGTGCCACGATCGAGCCGACCGCGGTCTCGAAGCGCCCAAGCTCTCGGGTTCCGGCAAGCCGTGTGAGGTCCCCGAGGTGCACTGCGCGCACCTCTCTTGGGCTCGGCGTAAGTTCGGGCCGGGTTGTCGTCGCAGCCACCACCGGCGTCACCACAGTGCCGCTCACCGGGATGTACAACGGTGTCAACGCCCCGAGTAGCTCGAGGTGCCGTGTCTCGAGGCCGAGCTCCTCGTGTGCCTCGCGCAGCGCGGTTGCCACCGGGTAAGGCTCAATGCCGTCGCGTCGGCCGCCGGGGAGCGCGATCTCGCCCGAGTGTACG
>PUOW01000180.1 GCA_003552185.1 Spirochaetaceae bacterium | reverse complement strand
CTATGATCATACGCTGCTCTCCGGTTCGCGCCGATCTCGGCGGGTACTTAGAACGCCGACAATGTGCGACGCGTTGTAACGAACAGGATAATCCCACCCTGCGGATAACGCAAGCAAAATTGCCGTTGACGTTTGTCACATGGCTGTGCCGCCGCCGATGGTATCGGGGCTGCATGGTGCGTATTGTGAAGGATTTGGGACGTGTCGTGAATAGGGGGACGCCGAGGGGGATGCCCCGTATTACTGTTACAACTACGGTAACTACGGTATAATCGGTCTTTACAGCGCTGTAGGAATCGGGTATATTGGTGTGCAATTAGACGGATCTAGTGAACTGCTTAGGCTGTAAGTCCTTCCGCTTCGTTCGGTAACCCACCAGGCAAGGCTTTTCTACCGGCTCCGTAACACAATGCGTCTGCATTCAGCAGAAGGAGAGACTTTTTTATGGCTACGAAACTCTATGTCGGCAACCTCAATTTCCAGACCGAAGAACGCGATCTACGCGATCTCTTCTCCCAACACGGAGAGGTTGTATCTTTAAACATTATTACCGACCGCGAAACCGGCCGGTCGCGTGGATTTGGGTTTGTCGAGATGGCCGACGGCGACTCTGCAAAAAGCGCGGAGTCCGCATTGGACGGACACGAGTTTGACGGGCGTCAGCTCAAGGTGAACGAAGCCAAGCCGCGTAATGCAGGTGGCGGCGGCGGTGGCGGTTACAATCGTCGCTACTAAGATCCGTACCTCACTGAGTTAATGATCGGCAGGTGGGCAGTTCGTGCCGGCCTGCCTTTTTTTTGTTCGCTCGTTCCGGGAGGGGCGTCGCGACGCCGCCCGGCAACACCGATCACAGGACGGCACGCCGTATGAGTGACACTCAAGACTTCAGCGTCGAGAATCTCGGGCAATGCAAGATCTCGAACCCTATCGAGTACTCGTTGGTTGCGGGCGACTCGCTCGCGGGGTACGTCAACGACGATGAGCGCATCGTTCACGACGTCGCGAGAACCGCGGGCGCCGAGCCAAGGAGTTTCACCAGCGGCGAGTTGCTCGAGCTTGCGGGGCCGCGCGAAAAGGTCTATTTCCCGGCAAAGCATGTGCACGCCGGCATCGTCACCTGCGGCGGTTTGTGCCCGGGTTTGAACGACGTCATACGTGCGATCGTGCGCTGCCTCTGGCACCAGTATGGCGTGCGGCGGATTTCCGGGATCCCGTTCGGATATAACGGCTTGCTACCGGAGTTCAATCTCACGCCGATAGAGCTCAACCCGGACGAGGTCGACGACATTCACAAAATCGGCGGAACGATACTTGGGTCGTCGCGCGGCGGCGGCGAGCGGACCGAAGAGCTCGTCGACGCGATACAGCGCATGAACATCAATATGCTGTTTACGATCGGGGGCGACGGCACCCAGAAGGGCGCTCTCGCTCTGGCGCACGAAATAGAGCGACGCAACCTCAAGGTCGCGGTTATCGGAATACCGAAGACAATCGACAACGATCTGCGTTTTATTCAAAAGTCTTTTGGATTCGACACCGCGGTCGCCAAAGCCACCGAGGCGGTCGTGAGCGCGCACACCGAGGCGCATTCGGCCATCTTCGGGGTAGGTTTGGTTCGCTTGATGGGTCGCGAGTCGGGCTTCATTGCGGCGCACACCGCGCTCGCGAGTCACGAAGCGAACTTCTGTCTCATCCCGGAGGTGCCGTTCGAGATAGACGGCCCGAACGGACTGCTTGAGCATCTGCATCAGCGTCTGCGCCAACGAAACCACGCCGTGATAATCGTGGCCGAGGGGGCCGGCCAAGAGCATCTGCAGAGCGCCGAGGCAACCGACGCCTCGGGCAACAAGCGCCTCGGGGACATCGGCGTTTACCTGAAGCAACGGATTATCGATTACTTCGACTCGCTTAAGGTCGGCGTCAACTTGAAGTATATCGACCCGAGCTACACGATTCGCAGCGCCGAGGCTGCGCCCACCGACTCGGTGTACTGTTCACGGCTTGGCAACAACGCGGTGCACGCCGCAATGTCCGGCAAAACCAAGACGCTGATCGGTCTCGTAAACAATCATTTTGTTCATCTGCCGATCCCGATTGCGGTGGCAAGCCGGAACTACGTCGACCCGGAGAGCAGCCTGTGGCGCGACGTCATCGAGGCAACTCAGCAGCCGGTATCGATGAAGAACTGAAGCGACCGAAGCACCACGGAAACAAGCACAGGACACAAAAAAAGCCGGTACTCACTACCGGCTTTGTGAATTTCCGATGGATTACTTCACGATAGTTCGGCACATTGTGCCTGCGTTTGAGGTTTTGTTGGAATCGCCGGGTCTTTTACCCGGCCTCGACCAACCGGTGGGGCATCCATAGTTACCTCCACTAACAAGTACTACCCTCATAGTATAGCTCCGGTCCCGAGGCCTGTCAAAACAATTCCACCGGCGGGATTCCACCGGCGGATTTGGGTTCGATCAGGAGCGCCGGGATGCAAACGAGCGCATCAAGGTCGCGAGCGCCTCAACGCCGGATAACGGCATCGCGTTGTAGATCGAGGCGCGCAGGCCGCCGACGCTACGATGGCCTTTCAGCCCAACCATATCGTGCTTGGCCGCCTCTTCGAGGAAGACCGGCTCGAGCGACTCATCGGCGATTCGAAACACCACGTTCATCTGTGACCGATATCGTTCATCCACCGGGCAGCGATAGAAACCGTTGCTCTCCTCGATTGCTTGATAGAGGAGGTCGGCCTTTCGCCGCGCGGCCTCCTCAAGCGGCGCGACGCCGCCGTGTTGCTTCAAGTAGCGTAGCACAAGGTTGAGTGCGTACACCGAGAACACCGGAGGAGTGTTGAACAGCGAGTCTTTCTCGGCATGAACCCGGTAGCTCAAGTAATCGGGCAGCTGCTCCGGAGCGGCTTCGGCGATGTCTTTTCTGATGATCACAACCGTTACCCCGGCCGGTCCAAGGTTTTTCTGAGCACCGGCGTAAATGACACCGAAGCGCTCAACCGGAATGCGTCGACTCATGATGTCGCTCGACATATCGGCTACCAACGGCACCTCACCGGTCTCGGGCCAGTCGCGAAACTGCAGTCCGCCGATCGTTTCGTTCGAGGTGATATGGAGGTAACGCGATCCCGCTGAGGGTTTGATCTCGGACGCCGGGGGTAGCGTCATATAGTTCTGTTCTTTGCCGTCGAATATCGCGTTCACGGCGCCGAGCCTTTTGGCGTCGCCGAACGCCTTCTTCGCCCAAGAGCCGCTTACGACATAGTCGGCGCAGGCGTCGTCGCCGGCGAAATGCAGCATATTGAGCGGAATCATTCCGAACTGCAGGGAGGCCCCGCCGCCGAGCAGCAGAATATAATAGTTCTCCGGCACTTCGAGCAGCTCGCGGATGTTCGCGATTGCCTCGTGGTGCACCGCATCGTACTCTTTGCTGCGGTGACTGGTTTCGATGATAGAGAGACCGTGTCCCTTGTAATCGACGATCTCGCGCTGAATTTCCTCGAGCACCGGCACCGGTAGGGTCGACGGACCCGCGTAGAAGTTGAGTTTTCGTTTCATATCGGTTTCATCCTCTCCTTATAAGCGGATACTACACTACCGAACAATACGGGTCAAACCGGCTTGTTTTCCTTCGATTTCGTGGCATAATGGAGCCGTAAGAGGAAGATTTGCATGAGACGACTGCTCACGGTTGTGTTGGTTTTTGCAGCGATCGGATTGGTGATCGGCTACCTGCTGTTTGGGAGAATCGGGGGCGATTATGTGGCGCTCGGCGAGCTGTTGTCGCCTTCGCGCGGAATCTTTGACGAGGTATCGCGCGAGTTGCGCGGCATAAACCATGCTCGTCGCAACGTGCTGCTTGCGGGCGGAATCGGAGCGGTCGTCGGGCTGATAACGGTGGGGTTTCGCAAACGCTGAGCGTCGGTGAACTCTACCGAGACGGGGGCACTCGTGAGACGGACGGCCATCATTTCGGTGACGACGGCGCTGCTTGTCGCGACCGCAACGCTCCCGAGCTCTCTCACCGCGCAAGACGTCGTGCGCATGACGGGAAGGATCGAGGTTCTGCG
>PUOW01000111.1 GCA_003552185.1 Spirochaetaceae bacterium | reverse complement strand
GTGATTTCAGGCTCGGCTCGGTGCGTTCGGGGGTCGGTGATGTACCCGGTGAGCGCCGAGGCCGCCGCGGTTTCGGGCGAGCACAGATACACCGCGTCGTCCCTCGTACCGCTTCGCCCTTTAAAGTTGCGAGGAAAGGTGCGCAGCGAATTGCTGCCGGAGGCGGGTGCCTGCCCCATGCCGATGCAGCCGAGGCATCCCGGCTCGTGCGTGCGGGCTCCGGCGTTCACGAGCTTCGATATTCCGCCCGACTCAAGTAGATTCACGAGCGTCTGGCGGCTGCCGGTATTGATCTCGAAGCTCACCTCCGGAGCCTTGAGCTTGTCCTTCACCATCTCGGCGGCGACCATGAAGTCGCGATAGCTTCCGTTGCACGAGCTCCCGATAATAACCTGCTGCACCGGAACCGAACCAAGCTCGCGAGCGGGCTTCACATTATCCGGATTGCTGGGGCACGCAACCAGCGGCTCGATCTCGCTCAGCATCAGCGTGGTGTGGTGCTCGTACTCCGCGGCTTCGTTGTTCGGGATCGAAATCCAGTCTTGCTCGCGGCTGTTGCGTTGTAGCCAGTCGCGGGTGACATCGTCCGACGGAAACACCGCCGCGGTGGCGCCGATATCAACCGCCATATTCGCGATCGTTGCGCGCGCAGACATATCGAGGTTCGCGACGCCGGGGCCGTAGAACTCCATCACGGTCCCGAGGCCGCCCTTGACGCTGTAGCGGCGCAGCAGTTCAAGGATCACGTCTTTGCCCGATACGAACGCCGGAAGCTCTCCTTCGAGATAGATGCCCCAGACCTCGGGAGTCGTGATGTAATAGGGCAGCCCCGCCATCGCGAGCGCTACGTCGAGCCCGCCCGCGCCCATCGCGAGCATCCCGAGGCACCCGCCGGTGGTTGTATGGCTGTCGGAGCCGAGCAAGGTCTTGCCGGGGATGCCGAAGCGCTGACGGTGCACGTGGTGCGACACGCCGTTACCTGCCGGTGAAAACACCACCCCGTACTTCGCGGCCGCCGACTGCAGGAAGCGATGGTCGTCGGCGTTTTTGTAGTCCGTCTGGATGATGTTGTGGTCGACGTAGCTGACCGCGATCTCGGGCTTAACGCGCGGAACGCCCATAGCCTCGAACTCGAGGTATACCAGGGTGCCGGTTGCATCCTGGGTCAGCGTTTGATCTATTGTAAGCGCGATCTCGGCTCCGGGCGTTACATCGCCCGAAACCAGGTGCTCGCGCAGGATCTGCTCGGTGATCGTTCCTTTCATACACACTCCTTTGCGACTCGGTGCTTTTGTGGCCCGAGGTGGTCGCCATTGCTAGGTTTGCTGCCGCGGGGGCGCCGCCTGAACCGGGCGTCACGCCCGGCGGTACGACTTCCGTAGATCGTTACGATTCGTCTGAGCGCTCGGTATCATCGGCCGCTGCGCCGCTTTGCTCGTGTTTGCGCTTGAAAGTTTCGAGCGCCGGCAGCAACTGCCCAAACTCTATCGGGAGCGGAAAGATCAGGGTTGAGGCCTGCTCGGCGGCCACCTCGGAGGCGGTGCGTAGCGAGCGCAGGGTCATCGCGCCGGGCTCATCGTGCAGGATCTTGGCCGCCTCCGCGAGGCGAATCGAGGCCTCTTTCTCGCCCTCGGCCTGGATCACTATCGCGCGGCGCGTGCGCTCGGCCTCGGCCTGGCGCGCGATCGCGCGCTGCATCTCGGTGGGAATCACCACGTCCTTGATCTCTACCGCCGAGACCTTGATGCCCCAGGGATCGGTAGCTTCATCTATGATTTGCTGCAGTACTTTGTTGAGCTTCTCGCGCTCCGAGAGCAGCTCGTCGAACTGCGCCTGGCCAACCACGCTCCGCACGGTTGTCTGGGCGAGCTGAATGGTTGCCTCGTGAAAGCGCTGTACATTCACAATTGCTTTGGTGGGCTCCACCACACGGTAATACAGCACCGCGTTTACCTTGCAGGAGACGTTATCGTTGGTGATCACCTCCTGTACCGGCACGTCGTACACCACCGTGCGCAGCGGTACGCGAATGAGGCGGTCGATGATCGGGATGATGAAGATTAGCCCCGGGCCCTTCATGCCGATAAGACGCCCTAAGCGCAGGATCACCGCGCGTTCCCACTCGCTGATGATGTGAATCGCGAGTACCAGGAGCAAGACCACGAGCACCCCGGCACCGACCAACCCTATCGGCGCACCGGCGAGCAGTTCAAACAATGTACTAATCATGTGTCACCTCCGTACTTGTCCGCAGTTGTAGTGTCCGCGACCGGCTCAACCAGAAGCTCCATCCCGCGCTCGCCGGTTACCCGCACGGTTGTGCCGGGTGCAATCGGCTGCTCGGAGGCGCTTCGAGCGTTCCACCACTCGCCGCGGATCTTCACCGTGCCGACCGGTGCAAGCCCGTCGACGGTAACTCCTTCGTAGCCGTTCATCCCGAGCGTATCGTGCATCGTCGGGGCGGAGCGAATCCGCACTATCTTGGTGATCACGAGAATGAAGAACCCCGCAGTTACCGCGGCCATACCCAGCACCGTTACGAGAAAGGTCTGAAACCATTCACTCGGCATCATCGGCTCCACCGGCAGAAGCAGCGCCCCGGCGATCAAGGCGGCGACGCCGCCCGCGGTGAAGAACCCGAACGTGGGCGTGAAGGCTTCTAGCACAAACAGCACAACCGCTACCACGATCAACACCGCGCCGAGTGCGTTGACCTCAAACATCCCGAGCCCAAACAGGGCGAGTATCAGCGCCACCACCCCGAGCGTCTCCGGCACGAAGGTTCCCGGCATATTGAGGCCGAAAAAGATCCCGTAGATCCCGAGCATAAACAGCAGAAACGCGACCTGTGGATTGCTGATGAAGTTCATGATCCGCTGCCGCGTGGTCATCTCGAGCTCAACGAGCTCGGCGTTGCGTGTGGAAAGCTCGGTTTCTTGGCCGGCGACCGTAACCTGTCTGCCGTGAAGCTGCTCGAGAAGCGCCGGGATGTTCTCGGCGACCTGGTCTATCACGCCTTCCTCGAGCGCTTGCTCGGCACCGAGGGTGAGGTTCTCGGTCACGAATCGCTCGGCGATCTCGGCCGGGCGTCCGCGTGTCTCGGCGATATTGGTGATGTGGCCCGCGAGAAAGCGAACCGTCTTGTCGTCGGCCTCCTGCTGCTCGCCGCCGCCGGGTCGCATCATCACCGGCATCGCTGCGCCGATGGTGGTGCCGGGCGACATCGCCGCCGCGTGCCCGGCGAGCAAAACGAAGGTACCGGCCGAGGCGGCGATACCTCCGCTGGGGTGCACGTAGGTGATAACCGGAATCGGAGCGTTTAGGAGATCTTTTATGACGTCGAGGGTGGCGTCTACCAAACCGCCGGGCGTGTCGAGCCGTATGAGTAGCGCTCCTGCGTTTTGCTCAACCGCTTGCTCGAGGCTCTCGCGGATGTACTGCCCGGTCCCGGCGGTTAAGGTGCCTTCAAGCCCGATAACCACCACCGGCGCGGCGGTTCCGTCCGCGCCCGGGGTGTCCGCGTTCGCCCCCGGAGCGTGGTTCTCGGGCGAAGGTTCGTCGGCGGCGGCGTGTGGGGCTGCGTGTGGGGCGATCAGCACCGCCCCGATCAGCAGGGCGAGGATCAAGCCCGAAACAACGCGGCGGTTTCGGGATGTCTTGAGTCCGTTACCAAAACAGCTCACGATTTTAGTATAGCGCCGGTCACGGCGCGGCGGCAAACCCAAATTGCCGGAGAGCCGGCCGCAGAGACAACCGGTGAACTTCCGGCGGGCGTTGCAGACGTGCTTAGGCCGGTTGCGCCGCGGCCTTCTTCGGCGCGGCGGTGATCCGCATCGCCGCGAGCGCGGTGAGGAGCATGAACACACCGGCCGGTGCGTAGATTATCGCGGGGTTGAACGCGTCCAGGAGCATTCCGTTGACTTGAGTTCCAATGCCGCCGCCGAGGAACATCGCAAACGAAGCAAGCGACATCGCGGTGCCTCGCAGTTGTGGAAGCCGCATCTGGGCCGCCATAATTAACGTCGACTGTAGCGACACGAACGCAAAGCCGAACGCGAAGAACCCGATCAACATCAGCCAAGGGC
>PUOW01000353.1 GCA_003552185.1 Spirochaetaceae bacterium | reverse complement strand
GCGGCGATACCGTTCTCGCGCGCGGCGTCGACTTGGTCTTTCATGAGCGCGATCAACGGGCTCACGACAACCGTGAGCCCAGGGCGTAGCAAAGCAGGTAACTGATAGCACAACGACTTGCCCCCGCCGGTAGGCAGCGCCGCAAAAACATCTCGGCCTTCAAGGGCTGCGCGTATAATCGTCTCTTGATGAGGTCGGAAATCCGCGAACCCGAACGAGCGCTTCAGCGTCGTCTTTAGCTCGAACGCTCCGAGCTCCGAGGAAACGGCCTCCGAGGCCGCAGCCCCCAAGGCCGCGCTACTGTCGAGTTCACGTATAGATGCCTTTGTGCGGTTTCGCGTCGACACTGCGCCGGCAGTATGCCCAACTCGCCGGATGCTTTCAAGCGGTCTGGGCTCCATGCCACGGGTTCGGCCGCGTCAGGGCGCTGCGTGCAGCGCCGTGCGGTTCCGCGGGGTGAGACCCGGCAACGCGCCTTACACTCGGACGCCGAGCCGTCGTAGCTCCTCCACGAATCCGGAGAAACCGCCGTACGGCACGCTGCGAATCCCGAGCGAGGCGGCCGCGGTGGTATGTGCGGCGTTGTCGTCGGTATACACAATCGTGCCGGGGGCGAGGCCGGCGCGCTGCACGAGCTCGCGGAAGATCTCCGGATTCGGCTTTGTAACACCCACCTCGTACGACAGCACCACCGTGTCGAAATCATCCAGAAACCCGAAGCGCTCTTGCAAGCCCTCGATGCGGGCGGAGAAGTTGTTGGAGCACGCGAGCGCGGAGTAGCCGCGTGAGCGAAGTGTTTGAATGAACTCCTGTACCGAGTGGTCTCGTCGATACGATGCAATCAAGAGCGATGCCAGCTCGCGATAGGGCACCCTGAGCCCCCATTGCTGCGCCGCCCAGTTCCAGAACTCCGCATCGGTCATCTTTCCGCATTTGTAGAGCACGTTCATCTCGTGGCTCGAGAAAAAGACCCGGCGGGCCTCATCTGCCGGCACCCCATATTCTCGGCCGAGAGCCTCAACGAAGCGCGCCTTACCCTCCACGAAGTATACGCCGTCGAGATCGAAGGTTACCCCTTGTATCGCCTCGTTCTCAGGTTGTGTGTCGTCGCCTGTCATGACGCTCACCATAACGCGCATCATAACGCACCTTAACCGCTTTGCCGAGCATGCGTTATACTGAGTGCCGCACAGGAGGACTCGAGATGAATGCGCGTTTTATTCGCTTTGGAGAGGTCGAGATCGACGGGAAACGGTATCAAGAGGATGTCGTGATCGAACAGGGAACGATCCGCGAGCGCGAGAAGCAGGGTTCCCGGCGACACAAGGCCCGTTATGGGCACACGCCGCTTTCAACCGAGGAATCGATACCGTGGAGCTGCACCCGCCTTCTGGTGGGAACCGGCGCAAACGGCCGCTTGCCGATCACCGAGGATGTTCATTCCGAGGCGCGCCGGCGCGGTGTCGAGATCGTCGCGGTTCCGACCGATGAGGCCTGCCGTTTGCTGAACGAGGCTTCGCTCGAAACCACCAACGCGGTGCTGCACCTGACCTGCTGATACACCCCTCGCGGGTGCACCCCGCACGGGTCCGCTCCTGCGGGTTCAGGCTCCGGGTGTTCGGCGCTTCAGGGTCTCGCCCACGCCGAACGCCATCACCGCCGCCCCGGCGAGCCCGATTGTGCCGACTACCGGTGCTGCCGCGGCAATGCCGAGTGCGCCACTGGTGAACCCAATCAC
Source organism: Spirochaetaceae bacterium (assembly GCA_003552185.1). GTDB lineage: Bacteria > Spirochaetota > Spirochaetia > DSM-27196 > SLAA01 > B1Sed10-166. The sequence goes on along the minus strand of PUOW01000353.1, from coordinate 2,362 downwards.
CACCGGGCCGGCGGCACCGCCCGCGTCGGTTATCGTGCGCCATACCGCGAGAAACTCAACGGTGTGCACCGCCGGCGCAAGATCGGTGCTCATCGTCATGTTGATGCCGGAGCCGATGCCGTTACCGATCGCCACAAGGACCGCGGCGACCACAAACAACGCCGGCACCCGTGCCGCCGGCAGCGCGAGAAAGCCAAGCGAGAACAACAGCAGGCACGGAAGGGCGGTCTTTTTGCGACCGAAGCGATCCATAACCGAACCCGCCGGGTAGAACAGCGCGAGCTCAATGACGTGCGAAAACCCGAACAGCAAACCGATCGCCGAGCTCGACATGCCGATCACGTCGCCCCACAGTGGGAAGATCACTTTCCGCGCTTCGCGAACGAGTTTCAGAACCAGAACCACGAACCCCGCGGTCACGAACACGCGCTTGTGCTCGCGGATGAGGTGCCGCACCAAACTGAGCGTACGCGGGCGCGGTTCGCCCGGCTGCGAGGCGACGTTCGGCCGGTCTTGGGGCAAGTACGCTACGCCCAGAAGCGCTACGCTCAAACTGAAACCCGCCAGAAGCAGGAACGCGGTGCGCAGCCCGAACGCGTCCGCGAAAAAGCCTCCGAGCACCGGTCCGGCAGCCGAGCCCATGCGAGTTTCACCGCCCAACAGCGAAAGCGCGCGTCCGCGGCGTTCCGCCGGCACGAGGTCCCGAAAATACGCCAGACGTGCGACGAAAAACAAGGTATGGACCACGCCGAGAGCAAAGAGGATCGGCATCAACTGATACGGATTGCTCACCAGCGCGGCGGCGACGGCAAGCAGCACCTCGGCCGTTACCGCGGCGATCATCGCGCGGCGCTTGCCGAGACGGGCGATCACGATGCTGCCGGGGACATTCCCGATCAGTGCGCCGAGCGCGAACATCGCCATGACCACGCCTACAAGAGAGAGCTCGGCGCCGAGCGATCGAATATAGAGCGGAAGTACCGGCAGTATGGCACCGGCGCCGGCCGCCCACAAAAAGCTCGGGAGGTAAAACGGCATAATCAGCCGGCGCAGTTTGAACGACTCGTGATCGGGAGCTGCGGTCATGCGATACTCTCGTGTTTCGCCGATCGGGCCGTCGTGGGCTTCGTCCCGCTCCCTATGGATGCAGGCTGCGCCCGAGCTGCAGGCGGGATTGTGCGATCGTCGCAGTGCGTATATTCTACCAGAAGAGATACGAAGCTATGGATATCGTCAAGTTCAAAGCGTTTCATACGGTTGCAAAGCTCAAAAATATCAGCAAAGCGGCTGAGCAGCTTCATTATACCCAACCGGCGGTGAGTGCCCAGATCCGCGAGCTCGAGAACTCGTACGGAGTCCGGCTGTTTCAGCGGGTGGGGCAGAATCTCGAGCTCACCGAGGCCGGGATTCAGTTGTACCCGTATGCCGAGCAACTGCTCGAGCTGTTCGAACACTCGCGAAAGACCGTGGCGGAAGCCGCCGATCTCGAGAGTCACTGCGTGCGCGTAGGGGCGAGCAGTTTGCCCGGTATTCACCTTGTGCCGGGGCTGATCGGCGAGTTTCAGCGGCACAACGCCGAGATGAACATCGTGCTCACGGTCGACGACGCGTACCAAATAGAACGCATGCTGCTCGCCGGTGAGGTAGATGTCGGTATTCTCGGCCGCGCGGGTGGCAGTCACAAGAAGACCCGCTTCGTGGAAACGCTGTTACTCGAAGACCCCGTGGTTGCGGTGGTGTCAACCGACCATCCGTACGCCGAGCGCGAGTCGCTCCTGCCCGAAGACCTCGATAACCAGCCCCTAATCCTTCCCCCGGAAGACCGCCTCACCCGGCGGGCGGTCGAAAAGCGCTTTCGTAGCCTTGGGCTCGAGTTTCGGCTGGCGTACGAGATTTCGTACACCGAGTCGATCAAGCGGCTCGTGATTAACGGGCTCGGCATCTCGCTCCTCAGCCGGGTGGTAACCTCGTGGGAGGTTGAGTGTGGCTGGTTACAGGTCTTGCCGGTGGAAGGGTTCGAGGTGAATCGTGAGATCTTCATGGTGTATCCAAAGGGGCGCGTAATCATACCCGCAGTGCAGGCCTTTATCGAGTTTGTGTCGGAACGCTACGATCGACCGATCACGTAGTGTGGTCACCGGGCGCCGGCAGGACCGACCGGGCGAGACGGGGGCGAGGCGGGGCAGTGAGCCCCGAAAGCGCACCGCCCCCAAAAACATGCCACCCCACGGCCCGACCGGCCGCCGGCCGCCTACATGTACACCTGCTGCATGAACACGTTCTGCATGATGAATAGCGCGACGTACGAGATTGTGGCCGCAACCGTGGGCGTTGCCGCCCAGCCGAGTACGATATTCACCAG
>PUOW01000447.1 GCA_003552185.1 Spirochaetaceae bacterium | reverse complement strand
GTAGTACACCGGCGCGCGATCTGCTACCGCGTCCACGAGCTCGAGCGCCGGCGCGTCGTAATACCGGGAGCTCGAGCCGTTGATAAGGTCGCCGGTGAGCGCCACCAGGTCGAACTCAAGTTTCGACAGCAGTTGTGTGAGGCCACCGTCTGTTGTGCGGTGCGATTCTGATCCGCGGCCGCGCCCCCCGGCCAAACGGAACCTCTGACTGTGGAGATCGGAAACCTGCAGGATCGTGAAGCCAACGAGGCCGGACGGCAGGTTATGGAGCGGTACGCGGTACCGAGTGATCACCGGCTGCGTAGATTGAACTGCAGGAATCAGCATGGCAATACTCCTACCGTACGAGGCAGTATACGCCTCACAACGGGACACGCCAATCGGGACGGAGTAGTATTTATTCATGAGCGCATGGGCGAGCGAGGTGTGATCTCACAAACGCCTTTGGTGCTACTGCCCGCCTTAACGCATGACTGTGCGCCGATCAAAGAAATACACAACGAGATCCACCGCGCCCCGATTTCGCGGTGCGCTAGAGACCGAACAGCGTCAGCGTCGCGACGATCGTCGCGACAAAGCCTACGCCGGTTGCGATAATTGGGAAGTAGCGGTTGAAGTTGTAGACGAACGAGTTGCGCGCCACCTCGATATGGTCGCCTGCCTCGATAGGAGCGTCGGAGGGCTTTGGGGTGCCCTCGGCGTCGTAGACCCGGTAGCGCTCGCTCGAGTTGAGCTCGCGGTCGAAGCCGCCTGCAAGGCGGATATGCGTGTAGGCGTCCATCCCCACCAAGACCGGGTAGCGACCCGGCGCGTTCACCCCACCGGTTATCAAAACGCTCGGCTCGCCCTCGGGCGGGGTGTTGGGGTCGCGCGGGATCACGATGCGGTCGAACGGCTGCAGTTCTATGTCATACTCGGGCTCAAAATCGTACAACAGCTGCTCGAGGCTCACCATAAGCGGCAGCGTCTCGCCGGCGCGCAGAACCTGCGCTCGGGAGAGGTCGGCGCGTGGTGAGATGCCGGGCTGCATCTGTGTGAGCACGCCGTATAGCGTGTCTCCCACTCCTATCGGGACTACCACGCGGTTATGCGGTGGAGGCGCAGCCGCCGGGACACCGGGGATAACGGGGGGTGGGGCGGTTGTCTCGAGCTCCGGAGGTGCGGTAACCAGTCCTTCTACGTACACCACCGGGCGCTGCGAGAGCCGCGACGGCACGAGGATGACGTCGCCGTCGCGGAGCGCAAAATCGGAATCGTCGTCGCTGAGATCCACAAAATAGGTGCGAACGCCGCGCCCCACCGAGCGGGTAACGCGCACGCGGGAGAGATCGGCGTTCAGCGTGGTGCCGCGTGCGTACTGCTTGATCTCGCGGACCGATTCATCGAGCGCGAGCTCGAGTCTGCCGGGCTGATTTACTTCACCGCCGATGTACACTACACGCGCCGCGCGTTCTATGCGCACGGTGTCCCCGGGGCGAACGTAGGGGTCTTGGCTTTGGTCGCCAAGATCGAGCGCACGAAACAGGTCGTAGGCCTCGGATTCGCCGGTGTGGGAAACGATTGCGATTCTACGAATCGAAGAGTACGCCGTAAGGTGCTCGCGTACGACGTCCGACACCCGCGTCATACCCCAGGCGGTTACGCTGCGGCTTTGTGCGATCTGCCCGGTGACGCGAACCTGAAACACCCCGACCGAGATCATCGAGACCGCCGGGAGGCTACGGGGGATGGAGCGCTCAACAATCAGGATGATCTCCCGGCGAAGCTCGGTGAAGGTCATGCCGCCGGCGTCGACTCGGCCGAAAATATTGAGATTAACGGTATAGTCGTTTTCTACCACCGCTTCGGTTTCCACTAGTGCTCCGGCCCTTAGGTAGGTGATGCGGTACATATCGCCGGGGGTAACCGGGTACTCGCTGTTGGCGGTGGCGAGCTGAAGTCGCTCCGCGGGGTCTATCACCGGAACGCCTGCGATTACGGGAGGCTGCCTGAGTAGCTGTTGCTCGCGTGTTTGGGCATCGAGGCGTGCGAGCGAGGCAAAGGGTGCCGCGAGAAGCGCGGCCCAGAGGGCGGCAAGCAAAGCGGTCTTGGCAATGGTACTACCCGAGCTGCCGGCGGCTCGGCGTAACGGCAATTGCGTCATGATCGTTTCACAATGCTCATCAGCTTGGGGTTTGCGGCCATGGTCTTGAGACTGTAGTGCGCAAACGCGAGCGCGACGCCGGCGGCGAACCCGCCCAAGGTCGCCCTAATGCACAGATCCCCACGAGACGGGCCGATTTTTTCTTCGGGCGTCTCGGCGGGCTCCAGCACCGTGAAGGCCGGGCGGTTAGCCGCTGAAAGGCGTGCAATCTCGTACTGCTCCTGCAGCGAGGTGCGGATGCGCTGCTGAATCGCGAGGTCGGCCTGCAGCCGCCGCAACCGCAGCGCCAGCTCCGGAAGCTCAGAGCGTGCCGGCATCATGCGGTCGCCGCCGGAGTAGCCGCTTTCTATCTGGGCGATAAGCGCCAGCACGGTGTCGCGCTCCGAGCGCAGACGGATCAGCTCGGGGTCGTTCTCGATGCGGGTGCGTTCGCTATAGGTGCGGATTGAGCGCTCGAGTCCCACGAGCTCGGCCTCGAGGTCTCGGATGATCGCGGCTTGTGCCCCCGCAAGCTCCTCGACCGTGAGAACACCGTAACGCTGTTGAAACGCGCGAATTTGATTCTCGAGCACCGTCACCTCGCGCTCTACCTCGGCGAGTGCTTCCTGGAGCGACTCGAGTGTTCGCCCCCTTGTGAGCCCCCCTCGCACGCGATACCAGTCGCTGAGCTCGGCGACGATGCTGTCGACAACGTGGCGAGCGTACTCGGGATCGATATCCACGTAGCTAATCGCGAGAACACCGGTGGCCGCGCTGTAGTTGAACCCCGCTCTCCCCAGCACCCGCTGCCGCCGGCGGGTTTGGCTGGTTTCGTGCATCCCATAATGCTCCACCATATCGGCTCGCTCAATGACGTTGTCGAGAAACGATCTGCTATTTAGTACTTGAAGCGCGAGCCGTCCGGGTGTTGCCCCGCCGCGGCCCGGTACAGTCATACCGAGCGACTCGAGAATTGCATCCATACCGCCCTGGGTGACGTCCTCACCCATGAGTAGCGTTGCTTGCGCTTGATAGCGGTTTGGAAGCGGACTGCGCTCCGGCGGGAGACGCAACGATACGATCGAGTACGAGACCGAGGCAATCGCCGCCAGTACCGTCAACGAGATAATGAGGACTCGGTAGCGCAGAAGAATACCGAGATAGTACACCACGCCTTCAAGCGTCGTCCGTTCCTGCCGCTCCGGCTCAGCCGGTTGCGCCGGGGTTCCGTTTTCGTTCATATCCGTCCTCACTGTACTACTTATCCACCCATTTCACGGCGCTGTCAGCCCGTAAATGTGAATCTCGTCCAAAAAGCATGCCTTGGTATGACGCGAGTAGTATGAAAACCGCGACGCGCACGCTACAGTGTATGATTACCAATTCGTTATGCTGACCGTCCGAGAGCTGTTTCTCAGATGAGTTTGGTAGTATAATAGACGGAACAAAAAGTAGAGGAAGGAGCACGAAGTGGCCTCTAAGGATGAGATCGACCTTCGTAAAGTTCATGTAATCGCTCCGCATACCATTCAATCGTCTTGTTTTCTTGAAGCCGTCAATCAGCATCTCCCGGCTACGCTGCATCACACGGTGGAGGAAGCGCTCTCGCTTGCGTATCTCAACACAGAGCACGAGCGCGTGCTCTTGATAGACGTGGGGCATGTCGGAGTTGAGCAAGCTTTTGAGGAACTCGGGCGCGCGCGCTTGCCGGAGCATACCTACCTGGCCTTGATAAACGTGCGCCGCGACGCGCTGTGGGTTGCCGACTGCGTGTTGCACGGCGTGCGAGGCTTGTTTTTTACCGACGACCGTTTCGAGCTTGTGCTTCGAGGAATACACGCTCTGATGTCGGGCGCGGTCTGGATCTCCCGCGAAACGTTGCTTGCCGCAGCCACGCTTCCCGCTCGCGAGCACGCGGGCGACGGTCATGGGGCAATCGGGGCGCTCACCCGTCGCGAGCAGGAGATTCTCGGCATGATCTGCGTTGGCTCTACCAATCAAGAAATTGCCGACAAACTGTTCATCAGTACAAACACCGTTAAGACCCACATCTATAAGATCTACAAGAAGATACACGTCCCAAACCGCATGCAGGCCGCGCTTTGGGGTGCTAAGAACCTATAAGGCGTAGTACTGCCTTAATACCAAGCAAGTAGTAACTCGCCTGTGTCCGCGCTCATGCTTTCTCGCTATCGAGATGATGAGCGCGCTCGCCGTCGACATAACTCCATTCATCACAACAATACGACGAAACGCATACCTTTGCTCGATATGCCGCCGCGGGAACTCGGGCTATTGTTCTAACAATGCCAAAGGCGATTCAGCGTATCGCCACGTCGCTCGGAGCTTGTTTCGGCAGCCCGAGGGACGCACGAGTTCCGGATAACTGCGCCGCCGCGAAGACGCGTCGGTCTTGCCCCCACTGTGCCCTTTCACCAACAGAGCCTCGGCGCGAGGAGCGCCTTGTAATCATGAAAACACGGCCCCGGTCTCGGTCCGAATGGAAACCTACCTTCGTTGCGCTCGGGCGCGATCACACACTCGGACTCTACAACCCCGAACTCTTCGCGCGAATTCTGCAGTACGAACGTCTGCGCGCCGATCGGCAAAACGGTCCGGTTTCGCTCGTAACGGTTCGCGTCGCGAGCGTGCCCGGGAGCGAAGCGTTCTCAGAGGCGATCAAAGTGCTGTCGGCTCGCGCTCGCAGCACAGATATGATCGGACGCCTTGATGACGCGCGGATCGCGGTGCTCCTGCCGTTTACAGACGAGTCCGGCGCGAGAGAGTTTGCCGAGTCGGTAATGGTGGGCTTGCCCGAAGCGTGTGGTTCGGTTGCGGTTTCAACGCATCCGCATGCTCCGGTGCTTACCGAGCTATCGGACGCCGGCGAACCTGTGGGCAGCGACTCCGTCCCTCGGTTGGAGGACGCGGTGTTTCGGCTTCAGGCCGACGGCTGTGTCGAGCAGGTTATCCGCGGCGACGAGCTTGAGCGCACCTTCGCGCGTCCGGTCCCGGTGTGGAAACGCAGGCTCGATCTCTTTGGGGCCGGAGTCGGAATACTCCTCTGCGCGCCGTTGTTTGGGTTGATCGCGGCTTACATCAAGCTGGTTTCGCCCGGACCGGTTTTCTATACACAGACTCGGGTCGGGCGCGGAGCGCGTGAGTTTTGCTTCGTCAAGTTCCGCACCATGCACCTCGATAGCGATGAGGGCTTTCACACCCAGCACGCCGCGCAGTTCATTCGCTCAAACCACACGATGGAGAAGTTGGACGAGCACGACCCGCGAATTTACTTCGGCGCGCGACTACTACGTTTGTTGTGTCTAGACGAGCTTCCTCAACTCTATAACGTAGTGCGCGGTGAGATGAGCCTGGTGGGTCCGCGGCCATGTATTCCTTACGAAGCTGCCGAGTATCAGCGCTGGCATCGTCATCGGTTCAGCATCCTTCCCGGGCTCACCGGACTATGGCAGGTGAGCGGCAAGAACAAGCTTTCGTTTGCCGAGATGATTCGCCTCGATATTCGGTACGAGAAAACGATGTCGCTCGGAGTTGATCTCGTGATCATTCTGCGTACTATTCCTACGATCCTCGGTTTGTTTATCGATGCGGTCCGGCGTAGAGTGAGCAAACTCACGAGGTCGCATACGAGCGATGAAGGGGCGGGGGAGTTATCGTGATCCCGCGAGTATTCTTAGAAGCCCCGAGGCTTGCCGTCGTGATCTCGGCTTGTGTTGGGTTCATAACGCTCGCGACGGTATCCGGGTATGCTCAGAGTCTCGAGGTTTCCGACGGTTCCAACGCGGTGGCTTTTGGGCTCTATAGTGAGGTGGATCCGGAGCACGACCTGCCGACGGTCGGCGGCTACACCGCGTTCTCAATCGCCGGAATTATGGATGTTGGTGGGTACTTTGCGCAGACCGCTACAAGCGTCAACGGCACCGAAGGGAACAACCGCTCGCTCGGCTTTGTGTACAACGTGATGCCGCTCAAGCAGCAGCCGCGGGTGCCGGTATCGGTGCAGATGCGTCTTACCTACGGCATCACCTTGGTAGACCCCGACCTCGTATACGCCGAGCTGCTTGAACGAGCGGAACTCGATGAAGACCCGTTCGAGGGCATCACGAACGTAGAGAGCACAAGAACACATTACTCGCTTGGGTTCGGCCTGCTGCGTGATTTTTCGCTCGGCCGCGGGCTTACCGCACGGCTGGGTGGTGATGTTGAGTACCGCGTGACGCGTTCTACCTTCAGCGCGCTTCTGATTCGGGCAGAGGAGGACGAGAGTCTCGATGTACCGGGAGTGCGCGCGACGCGCCTATTGTTTGGCCCGAGCGCGGGCCTCAGTTGGCGGATTTCGGACGGTCCGGTGCTTACCTTAGGTTCGCGTTTTTGGTTTGACGACGACAATGAGTTTGTTGTGCGCCCCGAGCTGGGTTTGATTCTGATGCAGCGAAACTGAGTTCTGCACCGCTGAAGGAGACCGTGAGGCGCATAGATGAACACCAAAGATCGTAGGGAGCTTGAGCGTTTCTCGTTGGATGTGCCGGCGGTTTTGGTTATGCGTGAGGCACCCCCCGAGGTGGAGCAACGGTTTGAGACACATACACGCGACGTCTCGGCGAACGGGGCATTCGTGTATCTGGAGCGAACACCCGGGATAGGCACGCGCGTGCGCGTTGAGATGCAGCTCGTGATCGACAGCCTGCCGCAGTTGATCAACCTTTCCGAACAGGTTCGCCTCAGTGTCGAGGGCAGGGTAGTTCGTCGAAACCATAACGGCATCGGTATTATGTTCGACGCGCAACTCAAGTTCGAGCAGCCCGATATCGATCAATCGTGCCGTTTCCAGGAGGTAAAAAGCGATGAATGAGGCACACCGGAAGCAACGAGCACCTGAAGCGAAGCGCAAATTCTTGTCGCTGTTTGCCGGCTCCGGCGCCGCCCGCTCCGGAAGGCTACCACAGACATACGGCATCTACTCGATAGAGGAACTGCAGCAGCTGTTGGAGTATGAACGCCGACGATGCCGGCGCACCGGTGAGCAGTCCTCACTGGTACTGTGTTACCTGAACGGCAGCTCCGACAGCGAACGCAAGACCAGGCACATTGTGCAGGCGATTACGCACACCGTGCGCGAAACCGACCACGTAGGCTGGATCAGCGAGCACGAACTCGGCGTGGTGTTGTCGGGAACCCCAACCGAACACGCCGCAGATCTTGCAGCCAAGCTCCAGCAATCGGGCCTCATAACCGAGGCCGATCTCAGTGTGCAGCGGCTGTAGCGTGCAGCGGCTGTAGCACGCCGGATCTCGAGGCGATCATGAGCTTGAAGCTATCGGTCATCATCGTGAGCTATAACACGCGCGAACTCACGCTTGACTGCATCGAGTCGGTGTTCGATCAAACCGCGAACGGCAGCTTCGAGATTCTGGTGGTGGACAACGCCTCGACCGACGGCAGCGCCGCTGCAATTCGGGCCGCCTTCCCGGCTGCCTACAACCCTGAGTTGCACCTCACGGTGCTCGCCGAAAACCTCGGCTTCGCCGCCGCGAACAATCTCGCCGCCGCCGATGCTCGCGGCGAGTACGTACTGCTTTTGAATCCCGACACCGTAGTGCTCAACCGCGCGCTCGACCGTTTGGTCGCGTTCGCCGAGGCCCGGCCCGAGTACGGCGTGTACGGTGGAGGCACGGTGTTCGCCGACGGCCGGCGCAACCCCACCGCGGGCCGGATGAAGCCTTCGGTCTGGAGCATGTTCTGCGTAGCGGTAGGGCTTGCCAAGGTCTTTCCGCGCTCGTGCGTGTTCAACCCCGAGTCGCTCGAAGGCTGGGGTTGGGACAGGCCGCGCGAGGTTGATATCGTCACCGGCTGCCTCTTGATGATGCGTGCCGCCGAGTGGCGGCGCCTCGGAGGCTTCGACGAACGCTACTTCATGTACGGCCAAGACGCCGATCTGTGCCTGCGTGCGAGGGCGTCGGGCTTGCGCTCGGTTCTGGTGCCCGCGGCCGGGATCGTGCGCTACGGTGGCGCCTCGGAGCCGTTGCCGAACGATTGCCTCGACATGCTCTTTAACGCCAAGGCGCTGCTGTTTCGCACGCACTACTCGCGCCCGAAAGCCGCCGCGATGGTCGCGATGCTGCGGTTATGGTACGCGGTCCGGCAACCTCGAGTGGAACGGCCCGCGAGGCCCGGTTTGCGACGGTGGAAGGCCCGGAAGCAATGGTCGGTGTAGTGGTGCTCGTCTCGTTGCGCGCCGCCGTTCGGGACAAACCGCGCTTATGAGCGGCATCTGCGGCATTGTTCGACTCGACCGAGGCCCGGTTTCCCGGGATGAGCTTGAACGCATGGCTCAGCGCGCCGTGTACCGCGGGCCGCACGGTATTGAGTATTACTGCCGGGGCTCGGTGGGAGTGGCCTGCCTGTCGCTTGATACCACGCCCGACGGTACCGGCGCCTGCCGTCCGGTAGTTACCGAAGCGGGGCGCGTGGTATTGGCCGCAGACGTTCGGCTGGATAATCGCAGCGAATGCATCGCCGAGGCCGCGATGCAACGCGACCTACCGGAGGGTCTGCACGCGCCGGGTGCAACCCCGCGCGATGCCGAGGTTATGCTTGCGGTGTTGGCGCGTTTTGAAGAATCCGGCCCTGCGCGGATGCTCGGCGATTTCGCCTACGCCCTTTGGGACGACCGTCGTCGGGAGTTGCGGCTCGCTCGCGACGCGATGGGCATGCGTGCGCTCTACTTCCGCGTGGAGCCCACTCGGGTGCTGTTCGCGAGCGAGTTGAAACAGATTCTGGCTGCCGACGGCGTGCCGAGGAAGTTGAACGAAACCGCCGTGGCCTGGCATCTGGCCGGAATGCAGACGCCGCCGGGCAACGCGTTCTATCAAGGTATCGAGGACCTCAGGCCGGGCGAAGAGGTTACGGTCGGCCACGATGGGCAACTGCGTAGGCGGGTGTTCTGGGAACCCAATCCGGCACACCGCATTCGCTACCGGAACGAGCAAGACTACCGTGAGCATATGCGCGAGCTCTTGGTGGAATCGGTTCGTTGTCGCTTGCGTGCGCGCTCGCCGGTCGGAATCAGCCTGAGCGGAGGCATGGACTCCGCCTCGGTGGCATCGGTAGCCGGTCTGCTGCGCGAGCGGGGAGAGAACCTTCCCGCACTGCGCGCCTACTGCTGGGCCTTCAGCGATCTGCCGGAGTGCGACGAGCGCGAGAACAGTGCCCGCGTGACCAACCGTTACGGGATTACCAGTAGCGACATTCCGGCGGAAGAAACCTGGCCGCTCATCGCGTATCCTGACCACGGACCACACGAAGATGATCCCTTCTTCGGGATGTACCAGGCGTTCATTGAGCGTGGGCTGTCGATGGCACAGGCCGACGGTGTCTCGACGATGCTCTACGGAGATCGCGGAGACTTGATCTGCGGCGGCGATGTGAACGACCTGCCCGGGTTGCTCGGCGCCGGGCGGTTCGCCGATGGGCATGCCGAATTGAACGCAATCGCGCGCGAGGCCGGGCGGTCGCGTTCGGCGATCGTGAAGCGCGATCTCATACGGCCGATCGTGCTGCAAAGCATCCCTCGGCCTCTTCTGCGGTCGCTGAGAGCGGCCAATGCGCGAGCCGCCGGCACCTCGAGCGGGGCCGCGGCGCATGTGCGAGCGGGGTTTCTCAAACAGGCCGGGTTACCGGAGCGGTCCCCGGTGGAAACGCAGGCCGACTACTGGAGAAGTCCTGCACAGCGGCGGCGCTACCTACATGTGTTTGCGCCGCTGGTGATGCGCGTCGCCACCTGGACCGAGCGCACCTGCGCCGCCTTCGGCATCGGCTTTGTCAGTCCGTGGAGCGATAGAAGGATTGCCGAGTTTGTGCTTGCGATCCCACAGCATATTCTGCATCGCGTCGGCGAGCCCAAACGTTTGCTCCGCCGTGCGATGCACGGGATCATGCCGGCGCAGGCAATCGCGGCCGCCGTAAAGACCAACCACGCTCCGCTTTATGACGGCGCGTTGCGCGAGCGTGCATACCGAACGGTTACGGAGCTGCTGACCGACACCCACGTCGGCCGGCTTGGGTTCATCGATGAGCGAGCTCTGAAGGGCGCCTTCGAGCGGTTTGTGCACCGGAAAGGGCCCTCGGTCGATATCTGGCCTACGCTTGCTCTGGAATGGTGGTTGCGGCGCTACTGGTTTACGTCCGCGGGCTAATACCCGCAGGCGGGGTGGTAGTACTGTAGCGGCCTGGGTAGCTACAGCAGTACCGAAAGTTGTACGCGCAAAATCATGATTTTTTGGCTTAGTAACAGGCACCGAAAGAGCCGTATACTTCTCTCGGTGAGAACCTAACCCAGTAGCGCAGGAGGTAAGCGAATGATGAAACACATAGAGACGCAGCGAACTGCTCGTGAGCAGTACGCTGCACCGCAGCTGAAACGGTGGGGTACCGTTACCGATTTAACCCGAGCAGGCTTCACGAACGGGGGCGGAGACCCTTTCTTCAACGAGAAGAAAGGCATCAACGGAAGTGTAAACGCTCCCGGGTTCGATACGGCTCCGGGATTCGGTCAGTAGCGACCGCACCGTAACCAAGGCGCCGACCTTCCGGCGGCACAGAGGCAGATAAGCCTCGGTCGCCGACCGGAGGCGGCTACCGTGATCGATGTCCCCCAACGTAGATGCGCTACTTCTGCACGATTGCAAGGGTAGCGTGCAGCAACTCCTCGCGTTCACCCGGCAAGCTACGGTAAGTACCGCACTCCATGAACTCGGTACCTCGATAACACAGAATCCGTTATGGAGCTCGCTGGGGCGCGCCGTGCTGGTGGCGCGCTCAGGGTCGTCGCCGCTCTTGGGAGCGTTCGGAACGTTCTCGGCGAGCGACCGGCGTCGATTCGCGGAGCTTGCATACCAACTCGAGCACGCATTAGCAACCTGCCGCTACATAGACTACGCAGCCGCCGAGGATGCGGTGGAGCTGCTGGCTTCAAAGCTGGTCGATAGGTTTCCGCGGAGCGAGATTGAGCGCTTCCGCTTCACCGCGATACCGCGCGGTGGTCTCATTGTGTTGGCGATGCTCGCCTACGCGCTTCGCCTTTCGCCGGATCAGATTGTTGGACCCGGCGGCGCTGACAAGAACGGCACCCTGGTGGTGGTAGACGACTGTGCCTTGTCGGGCCTTCGCTTCCGCCGGTTTCTGAGGTCGGAACGATGCTCGCGGGTGGTGTTCTGCCCTCTGTTCGCGAACGCTGATCTCTGTCGCGCCGTTGAACAGCGCGAGGCGCGCGTCGTGGACTGCATCACCGCCGAGGAGCTGCCCGACCGAGCCCCCCAGATTCACGGTGCGGACTATCCCGCCTGGCACCGGCACTGGACCGACGCAATGCAAAGCGACGGCTACTGGGTGGGGCAGCCGGATTACCTGGCATTTGCATGGGGTGAGCCGCAGGCCAAGAGCTGGAACCCCGATCGCGAAGAGGTAGAGGCCGGCTGGTGCCTCTTGCCTGCCGGTTTGGCCCTAAAGCGCCGGTGGGGCTGCCGGACCGGCGCCGTCGGCGACGAACACGCGGTGCGGGGCTTTCACCTGCAGCCCGACTCGCCCGGGCCGTTTCGGGCCGCCCCTCGCGTGCTCTGGGTCGAGCTCGATTCGGCGATTGCGGTGGCTCGTATGCCCGACGACACTGCCGATGCTGCGCCCTGCCTGCGGCTGGACGGTAGCGCGGCGGAGATGTGGCGCACTCTGCTCCGCAGCGCGAATATTACCGAGGCAGGCCGCGCTCTTGTCCGGCAGTACGATCTGGAGCCGCGGCGCCTACGGCGCGACCTCGATTCATTCGTGGCGGAGCTTCAGGGCGCCGGCGTTCTGGCCGTCTGTTGAGCCGGTTCGGCAGCGAAAAGATGACGACACACCGCTACCTTGTGTACAACCTTTGTATAGAGTCAGACGTTCGGCTGCAGATTCCGGCGGAACAGCCCTCGCCGGACCGTCCGGTTGATCTGTATTTTACACGGCGCTTCGCGCAGTCGGCGGATCGCTTCCCCGAGCAGGCATGCGTTTACGCGGCCGCGACCGTCAACCGGTTCGGTGAGAGCTCGCTTCAGCTTTACCGAGACGGACCGCGCGAGGTTATCCGCTTCCCGCGTGCGGCCGATTTCGCGCTGTTGCCGGGAAGGCCCGGAACGCCCGCAAGGCCCGGAACGATCGTCTGCACCCTGCTTGGACCTCGGTTTGAGTGCATGGTCGGCATCTGGCTGCTTGGGTATGTTCTCACGTACTATCTTGAACGGTGCGGGGCGGCTGCGATGCACGCCGCGGCTGTGGAGATAGACGGACGCGCGGTGCTTTTTCTGGGCGACGGCGGTGCCGGCAAGAGCACCCTGGTCGCCGGTATGCTGCTGGCCGGGCTACCGCTACTGGCCGACGACATCTCTGTGCTGGAGTGCAGGGATCACGGCGTGGTCTGCCGGAGCGGCTACCCGCAAGTGAAACTGTCACCGGAGCAGGCGCAGACTTTCCTCGGATCCGCCGAGGGACTGAAGCGGGTGCACCCGTCGTTCGCCAAGCTGGGCGTGCCGGCGGCTAAGCTCGGCTCGTTTGCCTCCGGTTGCTTCCCGGTGGAACGCATCTACGTGCCGGAGCGTAGCCCCACCGGCGGTGAAGACCTGCTCGGTGACTCGCTCGCGCAGGCCGAGGGTTTGATGATGCTACTCAAGCACTCGTTCTTGGCCGAGCTGCTCGCCGCCGCAAAGCTCGATGCGGTTCGGCTGCAGCTCTTAGCGCGCGTGGCTCAAACGGTGCCGATGAAGCCGCTCAGGTACGAAAACGGATACCGGCATCTGCATTCGGTGTGCGAAGCCGTTGTTGCAGATTGCGCCTTAACACTTGCACGATGACACGCCCGGGGGATGGTAACGGCGCGGTGCACCTTGTGCCCGCAATTCGACTGGTCTGGGACAGTGCATCGCGCCTGATGGTGGTGTCGACGGTTGTGGTGGTGCTGCAGGCGGTCTTGCCTCTGGTGCCGCTGTACTTAGTGCGTAGCATTGTCAACGCAATCGCGGACCGCGCAGAGCTTTCCTACGTTTTGGCTCTTGTGGGTATCGCCGCGATTGCCTCGATGCTGACGATGGCACTGCGCTCCGCCGCCGCCTATTTGCGCGAGGCACAGGCGCATAGCTTGAGCGACCATGTGCAGTCGCTCATTCATCGAAAGTCGCTCGAGCTCGACCTCGAGTACTACGACCGCCCGCGCTATTTCGACACCCTGCACCGCGCGCAGGAGGAAGCGCCTTCACGGCCGGCCGCGGTTGTCGACAATATCATGGGGCTGCTGCGAACCACGATATCGCTGGTCGGCATTATCGTGCTGATCGCGTACGTGCTGCCGTGGTACGCCGTGACGGCGCTCATGGCGGCGTCGGTACCGCTTGGAATTGTTCGGTCGCTGGCGTCGCGGCGACAGTTCCGCTGGCGCATGCGGCGCACAGCGAGCGAGCGAAGCGTGGTGTATTTGAACTGGCTGTTGACCGGCCGCCCGCACGCCAAGGAGTTGCGGCTGTACGGGCTCAGCCCGCTTCTGGCGCAACGCTCGGAGGCGAGCCGAGCCGAGCTTCGACGGGAGCAGCTGTCGCTCGCGGCGCAGCGCTCACGGGGCGAGGTAATGGCCCACGCGGTACAGACCGCAGCGGTGTTCGTTGCCGTGGGTGTGGTAGCTGCGCAGGCAATTCGTGGTGCGGCAACCGTCGGCGACCTCGTGATGTTTCTGCAAGCTGTGCAGCGTGGCCAGATGCTGATGGGCGAGCTCCTTGCCGGCGCCAACAATCTCTACGAGAGCAACCTGTTTCTCTCCACAGTGTTTGAGTTCTTGGGGCTGGGGCCCACCGTAACGGCCCCGTGCGAACCGGCTTCTGTTCCGTCCGATGCGGAAGCGCGCCTCGAGGTGCGGGACGTCGCCTTCACCTATCCCGGTACGGATAAACCGGTGCTCGAGAACGTTTCGCTTTCGGTAGGCCCGGGAGAAGTTGTGGCGCTGGTCGGCGACAACGGCGCCGGCAAGACCACGCTCATGAAGCTGATCTGTCGCTTCTACGACCCCACATCGGGGGCGCTCTCGCTGGACGGCGTAAATCTGCGCGCGGTACCGAAACAGGAGTGGTGGTCGCAGATCACGGCGTTGTTTCAGGATCACGCTCAGTACTTATATTCGGTTCACGAGAACATCTGGTTCGGCCACCCGACCCAGGAGCCGGATCCGGAGGGCATTCACGAGGGCGTTCACCACGCGGCCGAACGCGCCGGTGCGGCCGAGTTCATCCGCGCGCTTCCCGAAGGCTACCGGACCATGCTCGGGCGCTTCTTAACCGAGGGCGCCGAGCTGAGCGGCGGACAGTGGAAAAAACTTGCGCTCGCCCGTACGTTTTACCGCGATCGCCGCTTCGCGATCCTTGATGAGCCTACCAGCGGACTTGATCCGGAGACCGAGGCCCGGCTGCTGCGGGACTTAAGACCGTGGGCACAGAACAAGAGCGTTCTGCTGGTTACCCACCGAATTGCGGCCGCACGCATCGCCGACCGCATCTACGTGATGCGCGGCGGTCGCATCACCGAGCACGGCTCGCATGACGAGCTCTGCAGCCTCAACGGAACCTACGCCGCAATGTACCGCACCCAACTCAATCAAATGCAGGGCGTGTACCGGTGAGCCGGGGTGAAGAGGCCGGCGGCTGCAGCGTGTGCGCCGTCGGCGGCCTGCGGACGTTCAATCTCGCGATTCACAGTTGATCGTCGGCTGCCAAGAGGTGCCTTCGGTCGCCGGCTAACCTCCATAATTGATTCAAGACCACCAGCGCACACGGATTGGAATGATGACCCAGAATTTAGATCAGCAGCTTGTAGACGTGGGAATCGTCGTAATTGGAAGGAACGAGGGCGATAGGCTCATGACATGTCTGCGTTCCGTTCCGCCCTATGTCAAATCGGTGGTGTATGTTGATTCCGGCTCGAGCGACCGAAGCGTGGAACGCGCCGAACAATTAGGCGTAGAGGTCGTCATTCTTGATGCCGCAATTCCGTTCACCGCGGCAAGAGCGAGAAACACCGGCTTCGCCCACTTGCGGCACAGCAGTCCCAATTGCCGGTTTGTGCAGTTCGTAGATGGCGATTGCGAGTTACGCGAGGACTGGATTCTTAACGCCCGCGTTCATCTGCTTGCCAACCCCGCATGTGCGATTGTGGCAGGCGAATTGCGAGAACGGTCACCGGAGACGAGTGTCTTCAACAAGCTGTGTGAGCTCGAGTGGGCTGCGCAGTCGGGAGAAGCTCGATCGGTCGGTGGCATAGCGATGGCTAGAACAGATGCTTTTGTGGAAGTCGACGGCTTCAATACTTCGATGGTTGCAGGAGAGGAGCCGGAGTTGTGTTATAGGCTGCGAAAAGCGAACTGGAAGATTCATCGCTTAGCAAAGCCGATGGCCTATCATGAAGCGGAGATGCTTCGATTCTCTCAGTGGTGGAGACGAGCACGGCGGAGCGGTTACGCTTACGCTCACGAGCTTTGGCTTCATCGCGAGGACGGTCACGGTTATCGTCGCAAAGAGACCAACAGAATATGGGTTTGGACAGTCGCTGTACCGGTTATGGCCTCTGTAGTTGCGGTAGTAGTTGGGCCGATCGGGCTATCGCTGCTTGCTCTATACCCTCTTCAAGTTCTGCGGATTTCTATAAGCGCAAGAAAGAGGGTGCGGAGTCTGCGCGTTGCTCTCGCGTATGCATCCTTTGACCTCATCGGCAAATGGGCGCAGCTTAGCGGCCAATTGGTATTCTATTACAAGTCGGTTCTTGGTCATCAGCACACGTTAATCGAGTACAAGTAGTGTTACAGGAGCGTGGGAAAGACAATATTCTCTACCTCTCAGCGGTCCTACCGACGCGTTCAGAAACGTTCGTGTACCGAGAAGTGTTCGCCCTGCGCCGGCTCGGGCTGCCGGTGTTAACCGCATCAGTGCACCGGCCACAGCACAATTGCGGTTCTACCGAGCTCGACCAACTCGCGGATTCCACGATCACGATTTACGGTGTCGGAACCGTGCGTCTGTTGGTGCCCGCGACAATCGGTCATCGTTTTATCCGATCGTTTGTCTGCGGACGTAGTATACCGTCTCGCTCCGTTTTCTCGACCCCGCTAGTGTTATTTCCGGTGATTCGATGTGGGGTTGACACGGCGTCCTTGTCATACCGGCCGCTATAACCTAACACGGTTCTCAGAGTTCTGAGCTTTAAAGTTCCTCGTGAGCTAAGCAAAATCATAGAATTTGACGTTCTGAACCCGACCTGAGAACTGGTTGTGCGAAAAAAATAATGCTCGGGTGTCCGTAGTGATTGCCGGTGAAAAGCCGGACGGAAACCGGGTTAAGCAGCAAGCCCTGCGACTGCCACCGGACGCGACGCTGACGGGATTTGCCTCCCTTATGTCGGTGGCTTAGTCCGACAGGCGTCGGAATTATCCGGAAATTGAGCAACGGGTCAGATTAAAATCGGAGTAAATCTTGATGATACGAGTAACTGAAAGGCTTTCCAAACGGTGGGTTGATTGTGTTGACCGGGTGCGGGGTTGGGAGTACGGCGATCAGCTGATATCTCTTCAAAGAAGTCAGTGGCTACCTTTAGATGTGATCCAGACAGACGTGTTCCATCGCTTATCCGGGCTGCTGGACCATTGCCAGCGCAATGTACCTTTTTATCGAGATACCATGAAATCTGTTGGATTCAATGTAAAGGAGAAGTTGCATTGCATTGAAGACCTTATGGATTTGCCCACAATAACCAAGAGTGTCCTGAGAGACGACTACGAAAGTTTCAGAGCAGAAGACGGACCATACCGACACTCTGTATGGACATCAAGTGGTTCGACAGGTGAGCCCTTCCCATTTGTTCTCGAGCATTCATCAATCCGTTCGAACACATTTGCTGCTCTCGAGAGAGGCCGACGATGGTGGGGCTTGGAACGCGGCCAACCTG
>PUOW01000261.1 GCA_003552185.1 Spirochaetaceae bacterium | reverse complement strand
GTACCTTCAGCCTGGTCTCGCTGCAGGTGGTGGTCATCATCTATCTGTTCCATTACTCGGTGTTCATCCCGTTGATGTTGCTGGCGTATCACTCGATCCGCAACACCGAGTTCCCGAGGTTTTTGATCCTTCCGGTAGCCTGGACCGCGTTCGAGCTCGCGCGCTCGAGCGGTTTCGTGGGGTTCCCGTGGGGCCTGGTGGGGCATTCCCAGTACGCGATGCTCCCGGTCATTCAGATCGCGGAGCTTACCGGAATCTGGGGCGTGAGCTTCGTGGTTGTGTTGGTGAACGCCGCTCTTGCCGAGACGATCTCGAGAATGATCGCCAAGGCGCAAGCAGGGCTTACTCCGCGTTTGCCGACCTTTCGCCCCGCGGTGGTCGCCGGCGCGGTGCTCGCGTCGGTTCTGGTTTACGGCGGTGCTCGCCTTGCGGTGGAACGAGCGGCGGGCCCGGAGCCGTACGACTCGGTGCGCGTCGCGCTGATTCAGCAGAACTCCGACCCGCGCAAGCACGAGTACGAACGCACGCTCGACTCGCTCAAGCGCCTCACCGACGAGTCGTTACGCGAGAACCCCGATATCGTGGTGTGGTCCGAGACCGCGTTCGTGCCGAACATCCGCCGGTGGGGCGAGGAAGACCCGGTGCGATATCGTCTCGCACGGCTGGTGCGCGAGATGCGCGAGTATCAGGAGTCTATCGAAACGTATCTGGTCACCGGAAACGACGACTATGAGCGGGTTTTCGACGACGACGGCAACGAGATAGACCGCCACAGCTTCAACGCCGCGGTGATGTTCTCGGACGAAGGCGAGCGCATGCAGACCTACCACAAGATCCGACTCGTGCCGTTTACCGAGCACTTCCCGTACGAGGATCAGCTGCCGTTTATCTACGAGACCTTGCAGGATTTCGACGTGCATTTCTGGAAGCCCGGCGATGAACGCACGGTGTTCGAGCATCCGAAGTTCCGCTTCTCAACTCCGATCTGCTTCGAGGACATGTTTCCCGGAGAGGTTCGCGGCTTTGTGCTGGAAGAGATCGACATGATCGTTAACCTTACCAACGACTACTGGTCGCTGACCCCGGTGCAGGCGAAGCAGCATTTCGCCGGCGGCATGTTTCGCTCGGTGGAGCATCGGCTCCCGCTGGTGCGAAGCACCGCGAGCGGTCTCACCAGTTATGTCGACGAGTTTGGACGCATCCACGGGACGCTTCCGTATTACGAGGAGGCCCAGATGGTGACCGATGTGCCGTTGTCCGAACGCCGCCGCACACTCTACACCTTGCTCGGAGACTGGTTCGCGTACGCCGCGTTTGCGATCTCAGGGGTGTTGCTCGTGATCGCGGTACACAAGCGCGTCTCGCGTCATACGTAACGCGTCGATCACTCGGCCGCCGCGGCGGCGCTCATCTCAACCCGAATCTCGACACGCCGGTTGCGTTGTTGTTCCTCGGGGTCTTGGGTAACCGGAGCGCTGCTCCCGAAGCCACGAATATCGAGCTCCTCGAGCTCGTGCTCGGCCACCGGCAGGCCGAGGCTCAAGAGCAGCTCGTGCACGTTTTCGGCGCGCTGCTCCGAGAGCGCTTGGCGGCCTCGTTCCGGGCCGGCGATCGCGGTATGCCCGTGTAGACGCAGCAGCTCGAGCTCGGCGCCTTCATCGAGAAGCTCGTTGAGCTCGTCGGTGAGTTCGCCCAACGCGGCTCGCGTCTCGGAGGTGATCCGCGCACTGTCGGCGGTGAAGTACACGGTATGCTCCTGAGGCTCGATGCTCACCGGCTGCGGTTCCGGCTCCGGCTGCGGCTGCGGTTCCTCGGGCGTGGGCTCCTCGGCCGGCGTCTCGGCGACGGTGTCCGGCTCGGTCGGCTCCGCAGGCTCCTCGGGCGCGGGCTCCTCGGGCGCGGGCTCGTCGGCCGGGGGCTCGTCGGCCGGGGGCTCGTCGGCGGCCGGCGGCTCCAGCTCCGGCTCCTCCGGCGGCTCCTCGGCCTCGGTGACCGCGGGAGGCGCTTCGGGTGCAGGGGCCGACGGCGCAACCAGGCTGCGAACGAGAGCCGTGCTTCCCCACAGCAGCAGCGCGAGCGCGGCTGCGGCGAGCGCAGCAGCGAGCAGCGGTTTTTTGCTGCGAGGCACGCGTACGGTTCGATCGCCGGCCGGCCGGCGGTTCACGTATATGCGAAAGCGCATACGCGAGCCGCGACCGCGCTGCGCGGTAAGGGTTATCAGCGGCTTTTCGGTGCTGCGGGGAAGATCCTGCAGGTCGAAGCTGGTCAGGAGGCGCCGAGAATCGCCGCGCACAAGAAACAGGCGTACCACCGCCCGCTTCTGCTGCGCCTCGATCGTGGTGAGCTCAATGCTGCGTAGCTCGCGGTCGCCGGGGTCGGCGAAGGCGGCATAGCGTGAATGATCGACCTCTACCGCGATCTTCTGTTCAGCCATACTCAAATTATGTGCCGCCGCCGCCGTTTCTGCAACACCCGTCACGCGCAACACCGAGCTTGTACGCCGGGCGTTCATTTGGTATCGTTTGCGGCAATGTCTGATCAGTTTCGCGTTGCGTTCGTGAGCGGAAAACTCGGCGACGTCGACGGCGTCTCGCTCGAGGTCGACAAATGGATCGAGGTGCTCTCGCGGGCCGGGCACGAGATCTACACCATCGCCGGGCGCTACGGCAGCCCGGTTGGAGGTGTGCCGGAGGAGCGGCAACTCCGGCTTGAGAGAATCGCGTTCGATTCCGAGGAACAACAGTACACCGAGCGCCTGGTGTTCCCGCATCTCTCACGGCGCGCGCCCCACCTCACGCCCAGTAAGCTCAACGCCATCTTAGAGGAAATCTCGGTCACCAGCGCCGATATCGCGGAGCAGATCTACGAGTATGTGCAGGAAAACGCGATCGATGTCCTGGTGGCTCAGAACACCAACGCGATGCCGATGACGATACTCGGCGGCGCGGCGATGCATCGGCTCGCGGGCGAACGACGAATCGCGACGATATTCCACCATCACGACTTCTGGTGGGAGCGCAGTCGGTTCAGCCAGAATCGCATCGAGTCGCTGCTTCAGCGGATCATGCCCCCGACCGACCCCGGACTCGAACACGTCGTGATCTCGTCGTACGCGGCGCATATCCTCAGCTCAATCAAGCGTGTCGATCCTTGGATCATCCCCAACTGCGAGGACTTTGAGCATCCGGTGGGTCTCGACGACTACAACAGCGACTTCCGCTTCGAGCTGGGCTTCCGGGAGCGCGATATCCTGGTGGTTCAACCCACGCGGATCATCCCGCGCAAGCGCATCGAGGACTCGATCGAGCTGCTCGGTGCGTTCCGGCGCCGCTATCCCGAGCTCGAGGAGCGGCTGCAGTTTATTGTGTCGCTTTATCAGGGCGACGAGCCCGACGACGACTACGTCGTCGAGATTCGGCGCTGCGCCGAGCGCAACGGGGTGCCGCTACACTTGATCTCCGACCGCGTAGCCTCGGTGCGCGGGGTAGGTCCAAACGGGGAGAAACGCTACACCAACCGCGATGTGCTCGCGAACGCCGACCTCGTCACCTATCTGCCGATCTGGGAGGGCTTCGGCAATGCCTTGCTCGAGGCGATCGCGGCGCGCGTTCCGGTGGTGGTGAGCACCTACCTCGTGTACAAGACCGATATCATGCCGCTCGGGCTGCGCAACATCGAGGTGCTCGATCGCTACGATCAAGAGACCGGGCGCTTGCGTATACCCGACTCGGTGCTCGACGAAATCCACTACGTCTTGAAGCACCCCGCCGAGCGCAGCGAACGCGTGGCGCACAACTTTGAGCTTGCAAGGCAGGAGTTTGGGTTTCACGTGCTCGAGGAGAAGCTTCACACGGTGTTTTCCGAGTACGCGAACGAGATCCGCGCCTCTCGCCGCCGCCTCCGAAAAAGCCGCAAGCGCTACTCTGTGTAACTCCCCCGCCGTGTTGGCGCTACGGGCCGCTAACGACGCTTCCGCTTGCGGTGCGTGCGCTTCGGGGGGCGCGGCGGAACCGCCTCGAAGGTCTCGACCTTCGGCGCGCTTCGCCGGCGGTGCCACAGCAGCGCGATCATCGCGGCGCCGGCCACCACCATCAGGCCGCTGAGAAT
>PUOW01000448.1 GCA_003552185.1 Spirochaetaceae bacterium | reverse complement strand
GGCGGCCAAAACCACGAAGACCGCTGCACGCGCCCGCGCCCGCAGGGATCGCTTTTTGAATGAACCCATTTTTGTACCTCCTTGCGATGTGAGGGTATTTCTTTGTAATACCTCGCGTATAAGTGATACACGCTCGGGCGGGTGCCGGTCAAGCCCTTTTTGCGCGCGTTCGACACGTTTTCGACGCGCTCGCGTTCGATGCGCGGCTCGCTGCGCACTCAGATACTGCCCGCTACCGCCCCGTACCGCGTCGGCATCCTTGACTTAGGCGAAACTAACAGTGTATGCTCCACCTACATTAAGCTGATTGATTTTATAATCAATCTGTACTACGTTTGAGGGAGAAGAAATGATGCACCATAACGATATGGCGAAACCCCTACGGGTCATAACCGCGGCGCTGCTGCTCGCGTTCTCGCCGGCGGCGGCGTTTGAGGCGTTCGCGGCCGGCGGACAGGAGACCGAGGCGCTCACGTTGTACTCCGGGCGCGGCGAAGCGCTGGTAGACCCGCTGATCGAGCGCTTCGAGGAAGAAACCGGCATCGAGGTAAACGTGCGCTACGGCGGAACCGCCGAGCTCGCGGTGCTTCTCCAGGAAGAAGGCGACCGAACCCCGGCTGATCTCTTCTGGGCTCAGGACGCCGGCGCACTCGGAGCCCTGAGCACGGCGGGCCGGTTCAGCGAGCTTCCCGAGGAGCTCTACGCCGAGCTGCCGCCGATCTACCGCAGCCGCACCGGCAGCTGGCTCGCGACAAGCGGGCGCGCCCGCGTGCTCGCATACTCCACCGAGCGCGTGGAGGAAGACGAGATTCCGTCCTCGATATTTGACCTGAGCGATGAACGCTATGCCGGGCGCTTCGGGTGGGCGCCGACCAACGGATCGTTTCAGGCCTTCGTAACCGCGATGCGCGTGGTGCACGGAGACGACCGTACCGCGGACTGGCTCGCGGCGATGGACGACGCCGGAGCGCTTCGCTACCGCAACAACACCGCGCTCGTGGAGGCGATCGGTGCCGGAGAGATCGATTTCACGATCACCAACAACTACTATCTGCTGCGCTTTCTGGCCGATAATCCTGATTACCCCGCTTCTCAGGTGTTTTTCGACGACGGCGATATCGGCAACCTGGTGAACGTCGCCGGAATCGGCATCCTCGCCGAGAGCACCATGCAGGAGCAGGCCGTTGAGTTCGTGCGCTTTCTGCTTTCGAGCTCCTCACAGGAGTTCTTCACCGGCGAGATATACGAGTATCCGGTCCTCGAAGGCGTAGAACCCAATCCCGAGCTCGAGACCTTCGAGACCTTGCTCGAGGCCAGTCCCGAGCTCAACCTCGACGCGATGGAAGACCTCGACGGCACACTTGCATTACTCCGTGAACTGGGGCTGCTATAGTGCAGAGCATGCCGGCGAGCGCGCGGCGGCCACCATGGTTTTTGCTGGTCGCCGCCTCGATCGGGGCAATCGGCGTGCTGTTGCCGCTTGCCTACCTCGTACTGCGAGCCTTCGAGGCCGACCTCGAGGCGGTACGAGGGCTCGTGTTTCGAGAACGCAACCTACGTCTGCTGCTGAACACGCTGACGCTCAGCTTCACGGTGCTGGTCGGCACCACGCTGCTCGCGGTGCCGCTCGCGTTCATCACGGTCCGGACCGATATCCGTCACAAGCGGTTGCTCACGATTCTCGCGACGCTGCCGCTTGCGGTGCCGGGCTACGTCATGGCGTACGCGCTGATCAGCCTCGGCGGCAACTACGGTATTCTCGCGCGCCTCACCGGCTTGGCGCTGCCGCGCATGAGCGGGCTCAGCGGCGCGACCGCCGCGCTCACGCTCTACACCTATCCGTATCTGTTTCTTAACCTGCGCGCCGCGCTCGCAGGCGTTGACCCGAGCTACGAAGAAACCGCGCGCAGCCTCGGCTACGGCCGCACCGAGATATTCTTCACGGTCACCCTACCGCACCTGCGCCCGGCGCTTCTCGCCGGATGGCTAGTGATCGGTCTCTACGTACTCGGCGATTTCGGGGCCGTCGCCTTGATGCGCTACGAGGTCTTTAGCTACGCGATATTTACGCAGTACCACGGCGCGTTCGACCGCGTCTACGCCGCCTGGCTCTCGCTGATGCTGCTCGCGATGACGGTGGGCGTGGTTGGGCTCGAGTGGCGACTGCTTGGGCGCACCAAACTCTGGCGCAGCGGCACCGGCGTAGGTCGGCCGCCGGCCGAGGTGCCGTTGGGCAAGACGCGCCCGGTCGCGAAGCTGTTCCTCTGGCTCGTGATCCTCGCCGCGGTTGGGCTTCCGGTTGTGATTCTCTCGTACTGGCTGCTGCTCTCACCGCCCGATCTGCGCCCGGCGCAGGTCGCGGCGTCGTTCGCCTCCTCGGCTGCTGCGTCTCTGCCGGCGGCGGCACTCGCGGCGCTGCTCGCGCTGCCGGTTGCGTACACCGCCGCGCGCTATCCGTCGGTTATTTCGCGGACGCTCGAGCGCGCCGCGTATATCGGATACGCGATTCCCCCGCTCGCGCTCGCGCTCGCGATGGTGTTCTTTGCGCTGCGCTCCGCGCCGGCGCTGTATCAGACGCTACCGCTGCTTGTACTCGCGTATGCCTTGAACTTCCAGGCGCTCGCGATCGGGCCGATAAGAAGCGCTGTGCTGCAGGCCTCGCCGCGGCTCGAGGAGGCCGCGCGCTCGCTCGGGCGCAATCGCGTTGAGGCGTTTGTAAGCACAGTGCTGCCGCTGCTTCGCCGCGGCATCGTCGCCGGCGGTGTGCTGGTGTTCGTGATCGCGATGAAAGAGCTGCCGATTACGTTTCTGCTCGCGCCCACCGGGTACCGAACCCTCGCGATGAACGTGTTCAGCCGCACCTCCGAGGCGATGCTCGCGCAGGCGGCGCCGTACGCCGCGGCGATCGTGGTGTTTTCGGGGCTGTTCATCGGGTTTTTACTGAAGCACGAGGGAGCTCGCTAAAAGGGGCTGGAACAGCAAAGGAGTAACGCAGATGCAGGTTATGAAGCTCAACGAGCTCAGCAAGACATACGATCAAGCACACGGACCGGTGGTGGACCGCGCGTCGTTCTCGGTGCGCCCCGGCGAGATCTTCGGACTGCTCGGCCCGTCGGGCTGCGGCAAAACCACGATGCTCAGAGTGATCGCCGGGTTTGAGACCCCCGACGGCGGCGATATCCTGCTCAACGGTCGTTCGATCTTGAACATTCCGGCCGAGCGGCGCGAGATCGGGCTGGTGTTTCAGGACTACGCGCTGTTCCCGCACCTCTCGGTCGCCGACAACATCGCGTTTGCGCTGCGCGGAGTGCCGAAGCGCGATAAGCGCGAGCGGGTCGCCGAGACGCTTTCGCTCGTGGGCCTCGGCCGATTCGGCGAGCGCATGCCGCACGAGCTCTCCGGCGGACAGCAACAACGCGTTGCGCTCGGCCGCGCGATCGCGGCCGGGCCGAAGATCATTCTCTTGGACGAGCCGTTCTCGAACCTCGACGCCTCGCTGCGCGACGCAACCCGGAGCGACGTGCGCGACCTACTCAAAAAGACCGGCATGAGCGCGATTCTCGTAACGCACGACCAGGAAGAAGCGCTCTCGATTTCCGACAGAGTGGCGGTGATGAACGAAGGCCGCATCGAACAGATCGGAACGCCCGAAACGGTGTATCACCGCCCGCGCACCCCGTTCGTCGCGCAGTTCTTGGGCCGCACCAACATCCTGCACGGCACCGCCTCCGGCCGGGAGGCCGAGACGCCGCTCGGTCGCTTACCGCTCGACCGCGAGGCGCGCGGCACGGTGCTGCTCTCGCTACGCCCCGAGCACCTCGAGCTGCTTCGCGAGGACAACGGCAACGCGCCGGCCACGGTGCTCGTTCGCGAGTTCAAGGGCCACGACATTACCTACCGAGTACGCCTCGGCGGCGTGGAGTACCTCGCGCATACCGAGTACTATCGCTCGTTTCACCCCGGCCAGGGTGTGCGCGTGGTACCGCGCGCCCCGGCGGTTGTGCTGCAGCATCGCACATGGTGTACAACCGAGCCCGAGTCGCGCCGGGCCGTAGAGTAATCTCATCTTGTGCAATCTCATCGGGATTTGTGTTCTGCGATATACTGCTCTATACTGT
>PUOW01000347.1 GCA_003552185.1 Spirochaetaceae bacterium | reverse complement strand
CTACGCCTTGGCGTGACGGTGCTGCAAGGCGCAGAGGGCGGGTGGGCTGTGGGCGCCCGTGGGTTGCGTGGGGTGCCGCGCCGGCCCCGCGGTTGTAGAGTCCCTCTGGATGCGGGGCCCGGCGGCAGGGGGCGCGTCGGCGCCGAGGACTCTGGGGTGGCGCGGCGCACGGAGGCCTGGGCACGGGGATCCGCCGCCAGGGTGGCGCAGGGCTCGGGGGAGTCTTACAGCAGGCGGCATTAGACCAACAAGCTGCGGGGCAGTTCCCTCAGCCCTCATCAATAAATGAACGCGAGATGGGGGGCTGGGAGCCCCTTCGTAAGGCGGGTTTCGACGCGGAGCGGACCGCTGGTGCAGTTCAAGGGCGCCACCCGCTGATGTCCAGCGTCATTGTCGGAGGTAATGCCAACACGGTGCGGGGCATTTCAAACGTAAATCAGTTGTTTGAGTGCGGCCCGGGATTAAGCTGAGATACTCTTCCGCGAGCTCCGGTCGCGCCATCGCGAACTGGCCGCGTGGGGTGATGACCACCCAGTTGCCGTCGGTGAAGGCGTGAAAATCGAGGATGTGGGCGCCGTCGTCGGCGTTCCAGAGCGAGAGCGAGCCGCTGCGGTTAATGCCGAAAACGCGGTCGCGGTAGGCCAAGATGCGCTCCGGAGTTTCGACGGTGGCGTCGAGTGTTGTGGCGCTGCCGAGCTCGTCGAACACCCGCACTCCTTGGAACCCGAGGGTGGTGTAGAGTCTGCGACGGTCGGGATCGAAGGTGATGGTGGCGCTGAGGTCCTCACCGGGGTGCGAGTATAGGCGTGTGCCGCCGCGGAGGCCAAGGTCGTGATATGCCGTCAGCGTTGTGTGAGCGTGGCTGCGCGGGCCGAGCCGCTCAAGCGCGAGCACATAAAGCGTGTCGCCGAGCTCGTCGTACTGCATATCGAGTACGTAGAATCCGTCGACCGCAACCGGCACGGTTTCTCCGGTTTCGGTGTTAATCACAACCGCCGGGGTATCGAAGATCTGATCTGTTGTCCCGGCGATCACGAGCCGTCCTCGATCGAGCCGCGCAAAGGTTTGAATGCCGGCTGCGTCGTAGACTTGCTCAGACTCACCCGACTCGAGATCGTAGCGCCGAATCGTCCCCACATTGTCGAGTATGTAGAGCGCACGCGACTCGGGCGCCGCAACGACGCGCCGGATGCGGTTCGGTACCTCGATGCCGGTCGCGAGGAAGCTACCTTCGCGGCTATCGAAGAGATGAAGCTCGGAATCGGGCTCGGCACCGGTCCAGACCACGTACTCGCCGGGGCCGAGCGGGCTGAGCTCGATATCGCTCTCAAACGGCAGCTCTATGCTGTCGTACTGCAGAAAACGCGCATCGGTGATCGGCACCTCGGAATCCGCGAGGAAGTCGGAGCTAAGACTGAGCAAGCGTGAGCCGAGCGTAAGATGCAGGTCGTGGAGGGCGGCCGTCGCGCTCTCGATAGGGAGGGTGCGCGGATGCGCGAACACCCGGTCGACTCGGCTGTGCGGGAAGAAATAACTGATGCGCCCGTCGGTATGCGCAACCATGACACGCTCACCGTGGAACGTGAAGTCGCTAAAACTGTCTTCCAGCCGACGCGGAGGCTCGAGGCGCGTGAGTTGCCGGTCGGCGTAGTTCCATCTCGAAAACTCGTAACCCGACTCGCCGTCGGAGCGAGTTACCACGCCGATGTAATCGGTCGCCGGGTCGCGGCGAATCGCGACCACTTCCGAGAGCTCGGCCTCGGCTCGGGTCTCGCCGTTAAGAACATCGACGACCACCAGCCGATCGAAATCGGCGCCCACGCCGTGCCGTCTCGAGCCGAGCAACGTGAACTGTTCCAGGTCGTGCTCGGTTGTGATGCGCTGAATCTCGTCGCCGGAGGCGAGGTCCCAGTACTGAATGCGCCCGCCTGCCGGAATGTAGGTCATGATGCGCTCTTCGCTCGACGCGATCGTAACGAACGACACAATGCCGAACCCACGCTGTATCGGCTGCGTGTGTCGCCCGGTCCGGAGGTCTACGAAGCGTAGGCTGCGAAACTCCGGGAGCGTGTACACCAGGAAATTGCCCATTGGCGAGAACTGCACCGAGAGCGGCTCCTGCTCGAGTGCGAAGTGATAAATCTCGCGTCCGGTGCGCCAGTTCCAGATGCCGAGGCGGTAGCCGTCTCTGCCCTCGGGCGAAACCGTAGCCACCAGCGAGAGGTTCGGCGCGGCCACTATCTGGTGTACCTCAAACGGTGACGCCGGCAAGATTCGCTGCAGCTTGCGCTCTTCGCCGCCCCAAACCCGTACCGTGCCGTCGGTGCCGGCCGAAAAAACACGTCCGGTGACCGCTTGCGAGGCAAGGCCGGTGATCGTCCCAGGATGACTGGAGTTCACGAGCACGCGCGCTTCCCGCGCCTCGAGCGCGGTGAGGGGAGCAAGCACTAGACAGACTGCGACGAGCGCGCGCGCAGCAAGCACGCGACTGGATTGAGACATTATGCTACTCCTCTGCCGGCCGAGTATCTATCGGCGCGTTAGAAATAGAATATCACTGAACAACGCAAAAATAATAAGTGAGAGTATCAATACCGTGCCGATGAACTGGTAGCGATACACGAGCTTCGGACTGAGCCGCCTGCGGGTGATACCTTCGAACGCAAACAGCAAGATCTGCCCGCCGTCGAGCGCAGGAATCGGTAGAAGATTCATAATAAACAGCGCCACGCTCAGGAGACTCAGAAAATTGAACACCGCGGTGAAGCCGGCGCCTATTCCGAGCGTGAACCCCTCGGTTGCTACCTCGCCCACAATGTAGGTGATACGCACCGGACCCGCGAGCGCCTGAGTCAAGTCGATGCCGGCGAACAGCATACCGAGCCCGCGTACGTACAGCGTGATGGTGTTACCGGTCTCGCGGACGCCGGCGGCGAGAGCGCCGAACGGGCCGAGCTCCGGCGAGCTCACCTCAATCGGCTTGAAACTCACGCCGATCTCGCGCCGACCGTCTTCGGTGTGTGACGGGGTAATCTGCAGGCGCTGCTCCTCACCGTTACGAGCCACCGTAAGATGCACGTAGCCGGAGGTTTGCTGAAGACGGTCGGTGAATGAGACCGAGTGATCGACCTCGGTGTCGTTCACCGCGAGGATACGGTCGCCCTCGCGCACGCCCGCGATTCGAGCACCGGAGCCCGCACGAACCGCCCCCACAACCGGCTCGATCCAGGGGAAGATGCCGATCTGCCCCGCACCGGTTTCGCGATTGAGGCGTGGGGTAACCGCTATCTGTAGCTCTTCTCCGTTGCGGCGGACGGTAAACTGCAGCTCCTGATTCGGCGATTGCGCCACGGTTTGCTGAATCTCTCGATAGTGTTCAATCGGATCGCCGTCGATCGCGATCACGTAGTCGCCGCTTTGGAGCCCCGCTTCCTCGGCGACCTGAACCTCGGGCTGCGCGTAGTTCTCGTACTCCGAGGCGAGGATGATGCGGTTCTCGAAGGTTTGGACCGTGAACCCGAAAAACCACACCACCGCGAGCGCGAACACCGCGAACAGCACGTTCATGAGCGGCCCCGCCACGGCCACCAGGATGCGCCGCCACGGAGTGGCGCCGTAGAACGTACCGCGCTCGGCCGGAATCGTGGAGTCGCCGGATTCCCAGGCCTTCACGAGCATTTCCTCGCCCTTCATCTTGCAGTACCCGCCGAACGGAAACAGCGAGATGCGGTACTCGGTGCCTTTGTATGTGGTGCCCCAGAGCTTGCGCCCCCAGCCGATCGAGAAGGCTTCCACCTCTATCCCGACCGCTTTGGCCGCCAGCAGGTGGCCGAGCTCGTGTACGAAAACGACCAATCCCAGGCCGATGAGTCCGATAATAATGTTAAGGCCGATCACGCGTTGGTAACCCTACAAGTACAGTATGTTATAAAGATAATAATACACCGGCGCGGCGAATAACGCCGAATCCACCGAGTCCAGCAGTCCGCCGCGCCCCGGAATCACGCTGCCGCTGTCTTTGATGGTCGCGGAGCGTTTCAAGGCCGACTCGGCCAGGTCTCCGAGGATGACCGCCAGGCCGACGACGCTTCCGATCGCGAGATGCCGCAGCGGGCCGCCGGGAAACAGGTCGGGGCGGAACGCGGCCGCGGCGAGGATTGTGGCCGGCGACATCACGAAGCCGCCGATGAACCCGATCAGGCTCTTGTTCGGGCTAACCGCGAGAATACTTCGACTGCGCCGGCCGAACAGCATGCCGGTGGCGTACGCGAGGCTGTCGTTGAGATACACTGCGCAGAGAAATACCAGCACCAGCACGGTAGCCTCCGGCAGCGCGGTGAGGCGCACGGCGTACGCGATGAACAGCCCGGGATAGAGCAGCAGTACCAGCGTTGTGGTGGCGTGCGGCAGGATATCCGAGAACTCTTTCGGGTCTTTGCGAAACGCCTCGACGCCGAGCGTCGCCATCGTTGCGATCGCGAGAATGCCGAGCTGCGACTCGATCGAGTATACCTCGGCCACCGCCAAAAACGCCGAGATCGGAAGCACGGTGCCGAGCAACGGCAGCCCAATGCCGTGAATCCGGTAGTTTTCGGCCTTCTGGGCGAACAAGCCGGCGGCCTCGACGGTACAGATCGCGGAGGTCACGATCGCCAAAAGATTAAACCCGATATGGTACGGTTCATCGAACACGATCACGATCGCGAGAAGCGCCGGCAGGCCGATGAAAAACACCAACAGTCGAACTTGAACGTTGCTCATTTCACTCCGCCGTAGTTGCGCTGCCGCCGTTGATAATCGCGAATCGCCTCAACGAGGTCGTCGCCGGTCCAGTCGGGCCAGAGCCGATCGCTGAAGTAGAGCTCGGAGTAGGCGGATTCCCACAAGAGGAAATTGCTCAGCCTCAGATGGCCGCCGCTACGGATAATCAAGTCGGGGTCGGGGAACTCCGGAAGGTCGAGGTAAGGACGCAACTCGTCTATCGTGAGCTCGTGATCGGGGGCATGACCGTGAGCTTCAATCCAACGGTTCACGGCGCGCACGATCTCGTCGCGTCCACCGTAGTTCACCGCGAGATTGACCCGGATGCCCGTGTAGTCCTTCGTATCGGCGGTTACCGTGGCGATCTCGGAACGCACCTCCGGCGGGAGCCCGGCGATGTTTCCGCTGTGGTAGAGGCGGATTTGGTTCTCGCGGTAGAAGTCGTAATGCCCGCGCAGGTTGCGTGCGACGAGAGCCATGATGAACGACACCTCTTCCTCGGCGCGCCGCCAGTTCTCGGTCGAGAACGAGTACAACGAGAGGTACTGAATGCCGAGCTCCTGCGCCGCGGACACAACGCGCTTCGCGGCCTCGATGCCCTCGGTGTGCCCCCGGGTGCGCTTGAGCTTTCGTTGTTTGGCCCATCGTCCGTTTCCGTCCATGATGATGCCGACATGAACCGGCAACTTCTTGGCGGAGTCCGGACGCGGAGAGTCTTCCGCGGTACTCATCGTTAGAGTTCCAGTATCTCGTGTTCCTTGGCCTCTAGTTGTTCGTCTATCGCCTTGATGTTTTGGTCGGTGAGCTTCTGAATCTCTTCCTCGCCGCGCTTGAGTTCGTCTTCGCTGATCTCGCCGTCTTTCTCGGCCTTCTTCAGCGAGTCGTTGGCGTCACGGCGGATGTTGCGGACTGCCACACGCGCTTGCTCGGCCATTTGCTTCGCGAGCTTCACGTATTCTTTGCGGCGTTCCTCGGTCAAGGGCGGGATGTTGATGCGGATCACCTTGCCGTCGTTGTTGGGGTTCAGTGATAGCTCGGACTTCTGGATGGCTTTTTCGATCTCACCAATGATCGATTTGTCCCAAGGCTGTATCACCACAAGGCGTGCCTCGGGGATCGAGATCGTGGCAACCTGGTTGAGCGGAGTAGGATTGCCGTAGTACTCGATCTTGATGCGCTCGAACATCGCGGAGGTTGCGCGGCCGGTGCGTAGCCCGCCGAACTCTTCTTTCAAATTCTCCACCGATTTCTTCATTCTTGTTTTTCCATCAGCGATGATGGCATCCATACACAGTCTCCTCATAAGACCGCTCCCGGCGGTCACCGGGAGCGGCGTTATCGCGCGTTATTCTTGTTCGCCGACTTTGTAGTACTCGAAGCCGGCAACCGTGATCTCGTCGCCGATCTCCTTGCCGATATCGGCCGCGACCTGTGCCACCGAGCGCTTGTCGTCCTTCACAAACGGCTGCTCGAGGAAGCAAATCTCGGAGAGGTGCTTGTTGAGCTTGCCCTTGACGATGCCCTCGATCACTTTCTCGGGCTTGCCGAGGTTGCGCGCCTGCTGCATGAAGATCTCTTCCTGTTCTTTCACGTACTCACTCGGAACGTTGTCTTTTGACAGGAATGTGGGGTTGAACGCCGCGACGTGCAGGGCGCAGTCGAACGCGAACTGTGCCACGCTGTCGTGTGCAAGCGACTCGGGCTTGGAGGCGGCGACCTTCACAAGAACGCCGATGCTCCCGCCTTCACCGTGCACGTACTGCACAACCTTCTCGTTTTCGGCGATCTCGATCCGCTTTGCGCGACGGGCCGACATGTTCTCCTTGATGGTGCTGATCGCATCCTTCACCTGTTCGGCGATCTCAGAGTCCTCGAGCGATATGTTGTCGCGAGCAACGCGCTCCACGATTGCGTTGCCGAGCGCGATGAAGTCGTTGTTTCGAGCGACAAAATCGGTTTCGCACGACAACTCGAGCAACGCCGCGGCGTTCTCGGTGATCGCGGTGAAGATGCGTCCTTCGTTCGTGGCACGCCCGCTGCGCTTAGCGGCTGCCGCGAGCCCGAGCTCCTTTAGGATGCGCTCGGCCTTCGCAAAATCGCCCTCGGCCTCGGTGAGGGCCTTTTTGCAGTCCATCATGCCCGCTCCGGTCTTGTCCCGGAGCTGCTTCACATCTGCTGCTTTTATCTCCACTGCTGTGCTCCTTAGCTGTTCAGGTTACTCTTCGTAAAGCTCGTCTTGATCGATCCCGGCTTGGTCGGCCATCTTGTCTTCTGTGGTGACTTCCTGAGCCGGCCGCTTGGCTTCATCGTCCTCGGGTTCGTAGTCAGAGTAGTCTTCGGCGGTGTAGCCGTCCTCGTCTTTCTCAGGCTCCGACTCCGCCATTACCGCTACCGGTGCGGTCTCAACCTCCGCGGAGCCATCGCCGGCTTCAGCCTCGCCCTCGGCGCCTTCGGTCTCGTCGTCCTGTAGTGTTTCGATAACCTGCAGCCCCATCTCGTTGTCGGCCTCGATCACGGCTTTCGAGATGATCTGGGTGAACAGCGTGATCGCGCGGATGGCGTCGTCGTTGCCCGGAATGGGGAAATCGATCGGCTCGGGGTTACAGTTGGTGTCGACCACCGCCACGATCGGGATACCGAGCCGTTGCGCCTCGGCGACCGCGATCGCTTCCTTGCGCGTGTCGATCACGAACATGATTCCCGGCAGCTCCTTCATCTCTTTGATGCCACCGAGGTTTTTCTCGAGTTTGGCGCGTTCTTTCTCTACGCGTGAGATCTCTTTCTTGCTGAGACTTTCGTAGGTGCCGTCCACTTCCATCTTCTCGAGCTTCTTGAGCCGAAGCAGCGATTTCTTGATGGTAGTGAAGTTGGTGAGCATGCCGCCGAGCCAGCGATTGTTGACGTAGAACATACCGCAGTTCTGCGCCTCGCGCTCGATTGCTTGCTGGGCTTGCTTCTTGGTGCCGACAAACAGCACCGATTTGTTGGCGAGAACCGTGTCGCGGACGGCTTGATACGCGTCCTTGATCGCCACGATCGTTTTCTGCAGATCGATGATGTGAATGCCGTTGCGCTCCGCGAAGATGTACGGCTTCATGCGCGGATCCCAACGCTTGGTCTGGTGCCCGAAATGCACTCCGGACTCCAGCAGGTTCTTCATCGTAACAACTGCCACAAGTGCCTCCTGCCCGGTGCGACACTCCGCACCATCGGTGCGTGTATAGAGAGTGCCGCGTTCCTTCGATTTGTTTCTCGAACCGACGAGCTGCCCCGAGCCGACGCACCAAAAGGGTGATCTACACCTTTTTTGCGGTATGCCGTACCAAGGCCCCGTGCGGCCGGAAGTTTTGTGTTTCGCATTCCCGGTTCGTGCGGCTTGTGGGCCGTTGCGTGGTTAAACCGATTCTCGGTAAACCTTTTGCAGGACTGCCGTTACCGCTATAGCCGGAACGAAACGCGTTTAAGAATAGAGTATAAGGAATGAATTGGCAACCCCATGACCGAGTAAAACGAGCCGTGTATTGCATCTACGAACCACGCACCGCGTCCCTGCGCCTTGTATCCGCCGGCTGCGTCGCGCCATTCCTCGGTCTCGAGATACCACTCGATCTCGGGGGGGCTCATGGTGCGAAACTGCACCGTGCTGCAGTCGTGCTCTATCTGCAGCAGCGCCCGCGCGGGCGGCTGCCCGGCGCCTCGCCGCGCGGCCGCCGGCTCGCCCGCCGCCCCGGCGGAGAGCTCGGCCGGTACGGCTACCGCGATCGCCGAGATCACCTCATGCCGACGTCCGCTCAGCCGGTTCAAGACCTCGCGCGCTTCGTTACGGTCCGCCGGCTTGCCGTAGATGGTGTTGTCGAGCACCACGATGGTGTCGGCGGCGAGCACAATCTCCCCGGCCGCGAGGGGCTCGGACGCGAGCGCGGCCTCGGCTTTCTCGGCGGCGAGGCGGCGAGCCGTCTCGATCGGTGGCTCCCCGTTCCCGACCGTCTCGGAAATCTCCTGCGGTGCGGTGCGAAAGCCGACGCCGAGCATGCGCAGGAGCTCGGCGCGGCGCGGTGAGGCCGAAGCCAGGACAATTGAGGTAGGGCCGCGAGGTGCTCGGCTTGAACTCACAGGCGCCTCAGGAGAAGAACTGCGCCCGGAACCGAGAGGATGCTCCCGGGGTTCAGCCGAACCCAAACCGCGAGCACCCCAAGGTCGAACCCATACGGGCCGACCGTGAGCGTCGGGCCATCGCCGAACGCAAATGTGGCCAGCCGTTCGAGTATTTCCCAGGTGAGCGTTCCGACCATAACGCAGAGCAGCGTCACGCCGGCAATCGTGGAGGCTTTGAGCTTCATATCACGGCGATTGTACCGAGATGGCGCGGAGCTTGACAGCCCCTCTGCAAACGCGTACCGTACATCTTGAGAGGCGAGCGGAAGCGATTGTAGATAACCGCCGCGCCGAGCGGGTGCGTAGCTCAGCTGGATAGAGCGCTGCCCTCCGGAGGCAGAAGTCGTGGGTTCGAATCCCGCCGTGCCCAGTTACCCTTGAACCGTACGAGGCGTTGCCATTCCCCTCGCGTTCCGTCAGTACGCGCGCACAGCTCGCAGCTACACCGTGACCGTGATCAACGGCATGGCGCTCGGGCTGTTTGCGTCGCTCATTATCGGGCTTATTCTTCGACAACTCGGAACCTACAGCGGCCTTGAAAGCGTTGTGCGCGTTGGAGAGCTCGCTCAACTCTTGATGGGGCCGGCGATCGGCGCCGGGGTGGCGTGGGGCGTGGGCGCGCCGCCGCTTGCGCTGTTCGGCGCGGTAACCGCGGGGGCCGTGGGGGCCGGGACGGTTGTGTTTGAGGGCGGCAGCGCCGTCGGGGTCGTGATCGGCGAGCCGGTAGGGGCGTTGGTCGCCGCCTGGGTAGGCGCCGAGCTCGGGAAGCGCGTCGCCGGCCGCACGCGGCTCGATGTGATCGTTGTACCGGCGACGACGGTGCTCGCGGGCGGTATCATCGGCATGGCGCTTGCGCCTGTGGTCGCCGCTTTGATGACGCAACTCGGGGAGTTCATCAATTTCCTCACCGGCTTGTACCCGCTGCCGATGGGCGCGCTGGTGGCGGTTGTTATGGGAATGACGCTCACCGCGCCGATCTCGAGCGCCGCGCTTGCGATCTCGCTGGGGCTCAGCGGGCTTGCCGCCGGAGCCGCGACGGTGGGTTGTGCAACGCAGATGATCGGATTCGCGGTCGCTAGCTTCCGCGAGAACAGAACCGCCGGACTGCTTGCGCAGGGGCTCGGCACCTCTATGCTTCAGTTTCCAAACATCGTGCGGCGGCCGGTGGTGTGGGTGCCGACCATACTCACCTCGGCGATTCTCGGGCCTCTTGCCACGGTGGTGTTTCAGATGGAGAATAACCCCGTCGGGGCCGGTATGGGTACATCGGGCTTGGTAGGGCAGATAGCGACGCTGGAGGTGATGGGTAGTGCGGCGCTGCCGGGCATTGTGTTGCTGCAGTTCGTGTTTCCGGCACTGGGCACGCTGGCGCTCACCGAGTTCATGCGCAGGGCGAAGATAATCCGCGCCGGCGATCTCACGTTGGATCTATGAGGCCGGAGCGGGCGGTGGTCGATCGTGAGGTGCAACCGTTGAGGAGCGTATGAGCCTGAGAGACTTGATCGGTGATGACGAGTTACCGGCCGGCACGCTTCGCGAGCTGCGCGAGGTCTTTCGCAGGCGCGATGTCCCGGAAGATATTAAACATCGCTACATCACGCTGCGAGCTCGGCAGCTGCAACTCGAACAACAGCTCGACGACACCTCGAGCGCACTC
This sequence comes from Spirochaetaceae bacterium, assembly GCA_003552185.1. Taxonomy (GTDB): domain Bacteria; phylum Spirochaetota; class Spirochaetia; order DSM-27196; family SLAA01; genus B1Sed10-166. Next base: position 6,635 of record PUOW01000347.1, on the reverse strand, counting down.
GACGATCTGCAGGAGCAGATCAAGGCCCGCAAACGCCGCGAGCAGAAGCTCGAAAAACGCCTGATCTACAACGAAAAGACCGGTCTCGCCAACCATACGGTGCTCGACAACGATCTGCATAGCTTTCTAAACGAAGCGAACAGCTCGCCGACGCCGCGCGATATCGTGGTGTACATCATAGCGCTCGATCAGAGCTTTGAGGATGCCAAACGCTCGCTCGAGCCCAGTCTTACCGACTGGATCATCTACGAGACCGGCGAACGGTTGAAGGAATGTTTGCCGGCGAATGCGCGGCTGTATCACACGCGTGAGTCGGAGTTCGTTGTGGTTCTGGTGCACAACAGTAGCGGCGACGTAATGGAGTACTACGCAGACCGCTTCTATGAAGAGGTCTCACGGCGCTACACCTTACCGAAATACACGATCGCGATAGGGTGCTACATCGGTATTGCCTGCCATCCCGACCACGGAAGTACGAAACGGAGTCTCCTGCGCAACGCCGATATCGCGCTCTCGAACAGTATCCGCTCGCGCCGGGTGTTTACCACCTATCGGCCCGAGATGAGCGCGGCGGTGATCGAGAAGATCGAGTTGCAAAACAGCATCATCAAGGCGTTCGAAGAGCAAACGATAGCCGAGATAAACCGGCAGTTTGAGTTGCATTATCAGCCCTTGATCGAACTCGAGTCGTGCAACGGCTCGGGCCTGCAAGGCAAGGTCGTGGGTGCCGAGGCCTTAATTCGCTGGCATCATCCGTCGCACGGGCTGGTGGCCCCCGACCGCTTCATACCGGTGGCCGAGGAGAGCGGCTTGATCGTCCCGATCGGCACCTGGGCGCTGTACACCGCGTCCGATCTACTCGCGAGCTGGGGCAGGTCGGTCGGCGAGCAGCGTAACCGGCGGTTTGATCAGTTGTTTGTCTCGGTAAACGTGTCGCCCCGACAGTTCCGCGATGAGTACCTCCTCTCGAATATCGAGCGTGCCCTGAGCCGCGCGGAGGTTGCCGCAGATAATCTGCGCCTCGAGATCACCGAGAGCAGCATCATGGACGATCCCGAGGACTCGCTCTACAAGATCCATCGCATTCGTGAGATGGGTATCGAGGTCTCGATCGATGATTTCGGTACTGGGTACTCGTCGTTGAGTTATCTGAAGCGTTTTCCGATTCGCTCGATCAAGCTCGACCGTACATTTATGGGAGATCTCTTGACCGATAAGGCTACGATGAGCATCGTGAGGGCCATCTGCAACATGGCGGCCGGACTCGGGATCGAGGTAATTGTGGAAGGGGTTGAGCAGTACGAGCAGATCCGGTTCCTCTGGGAGCTGGGGTGTCGGCGGTACCAAGGGTATTACTTCGGTCGTGCGGTGCCTCAAGACCTGTTCTCTGCTGCGCTCGACGACTGGTCGTTGGAGGATAGTTCAAATGGCGCTTGAGATTGCGGTTTCGTGCAATCGAGGCAAGGTTCGACGAAAGAATGAAGACGTTGTGGCGATCGGGTCGCGGCTCGTCCGCGACGAAGAAAAGGCCACGCGGGTGGGTTTTCCCGATGAGCGCTTTTTGGTCGGGGTTGCCGACGGCGTCGGAGGCGCTCCCGGCGGCGATCAGGCGAGCAAGATCGTGGCCGGGCAGATGCTGAGTCGCCTCGAAGGCCTTGAAGGCGGGCTGAGCCCCGAGCGTCTGGCGGAGGCGGTTCGGCTCTCGGCGGCGGATGTGAACACCGACCTCATCAAAAAGAGTTGGCTTGGTCTCGGGCGCACCGGGATGTCGACTACCTACACCGGCGTGTTTGGGTACGAGGGTGCACTCTACTGCCTGCACGCCGGCGATTCGCGGCTGTACCGCTACGGAAGCGAAGGGCTCAACCGGCTCACGCGCGATCACACGCTGCGAGAGGAACTGGGAGATCCCACGATTCCGGGGAACATCATCGTGAACTGTTTCGGCGGCGAGGAACAGTTTTACCTCGATTTCTTCCCGATCGCCGATCTTGCGGCGAACGGTGACCTTCTGTTGTTGTGTAGCGACGGGCTGAGCGACATGCTCTCGGACCCTGAGCTCGAGGCGAGCTGCTCCGAGCTCGGCCCCGACCTCGGCGAAGCGGCGAGGCGCTTCATTGGGGCGGCAAACCAAGCCGGTGGTCACGACAACATCTCGCTTGCGCTGCTGCGCGTGGTGCAATCATAGGGAACAGCGAGCTTTGTGTATGAATGCCGCGCCGTCCGGTCGTTCCGAGCAGACGCCGAGCGCTCAGCCCGCGCCGCGCCGGGCCGAGCTGCTGGAGTTCGTCGCGTTTATGGGGGCGCTGTGCCTGTTTTTCTCTACGCTCGAGTACTTGTTTCCTAAGCCGTTCCCGTTCTTCCGCTTGGGGCTCGCCAATCTACCGGTGCTGATCGCGTTGAAACTGGTCTCAACGCGCTACGTGCTGCTGTTGGTGCTCCTGAAGGTCTTGGGGCACGGGCTCATCAACGGGACACTCGCCTCGTACGTGTTCCTGTTTTCGTTTGGGGGATCGTTCGCGAGCGTGTTCGTTATGCTTGGGGTTTATCGTCTTGCAGGGCGGCATATCTCGTTGGTCGGGATCAGCGTATTTGGTGCGATCGCGAGCAATGTGGTGCAGATCTACCTCTCGGTGACCTTCATTTTCGGTTTAACCGCCTGGGTGATCGCGCCGCTGTTCGTTGGTTTGGGGGTCTTTAGCGGAGTGTTGGTCGGGCTGTTTGCGCAGCAGTTCTACGAGCAGTCGCGCTGGTTGGAGGGCGTTCGTGGCTACTTCGCGGCGCCGTGACCCGTTTATGGCGCGCCACTTCGCGCCGCAGCATCTCTTTCTTACCGGCGCGCTGCTGATACCGGCGTTTCTGTTCCAGCCGAACCTGCTCGTGCGGGTGGGGCAGGTTCTGCTGTTCGCGTACCTTGCGGTCGCGAACGGAAAGCGTATTAAATGGATCTACTTCGTGGTGATGGTTAGCTCGATCACGGTGTTCAATCTCTTCACCCCGTTCGGCGAGATTCTGTTCACCGTTGGGCCGCTTTCCATAACTCGGGGCGCCTTGCAAAGCGGACTCGAGAAAGGCTTCACGATCGTGGGGTTGGTGTTCGTCTCGCTCGCTTCAATTCGCCCGGATCTGCGCTTACCCGGTCGGCTCGGCGGCATGATCGGACGCGTGTTTTACTACTTCGAGCGGGTGATCGAGGGTAAGAAACGGATTCGCCCGCGACGCCTGATCGAGAGCCTCGACGAGATTCTATTCGATCTCTATCGCCCGGGCGAACGACTGAGCGATGCCGGCGGGGCGGTGCGCTCAACTACTACGCCGGGCTATACCGTGATGGTGATGCTCCTCGGGTTGAACTGGGCGCTGGTCTTTTTGGCCTCACCGATCTGAGCCGGCTTCATCGAGGCAAAGGAAACTGTGTATGACGAATGAATCGTTTTGGCTGGTCTTGCTTCTGGTGAACTTCGGTGCGATTCTCGCGATTTACCGCGTGTTTGGGCGCGCGGGATTGTGGGCCTGGATGCCGCTCGCGGCGATCGCGGCGAATATCCAAGTGTTGAAAACCATCGAGCTGTTCGGGCTCACCGCTACCCTCGGAAACATCGTGTACGCGGGTTCGTTTCTCGTGACCGACATTCTCTCCGAGAACTACGGGGCGCGCTCGGCGCGTCGCGCTACCTATATCGGGTTCGCCGGCCTCGTGGTATTCACCGCGCTTATGGCGGTTGCGTTGTGGTTCGAGCCGGCCGCCGACGACTTCGCGCATCAAGCGCTCGGCACGATCTTCACGGTGCTCCCGCGCATCACGGTCGCCAGCCTTGCGGCGTACCTCGTTGCGCAGCTGCACGACGTCTGGGCCTACGCGGCCTGGCGGCGACGCTTTCCCGGGCGGCGCTTCATCTGGCTGCGAAACACCGCGAGCACCGCGGTGAGTCAGCTGCTCGACTCGGTGATCTTCACCCTCGTTGCGTTTCTCGGGGTGTTTCAGGGGCAGGTGTTGCTCGAGATCGTGGTGACGACCTACCTGCTGAAGCTCGTGGTTGCGGTTGCCGATACGCCGCTCGTGTACCTGGCGCGGTTCTGGTTTGACCGCGGGGTAATCCGTGACGAGGAAAACGAGACGCTTACTCCTTCCACGGAAAGATCATCCCCTTAAAGGTGCGAGGCCCAACCTTTTCGCGGTCCTCGCTTATGAGCGCGGTCCAGGGAATGCGCCTACGATGAGAGCCGGGGTTTTCTTCTAGGTAATCGTACTTGTAGAGCCGGAGCTTGAACGCGACGTGAATCCAGACCATCAAACCGGTGGGCCCGGGGATCAGAAGAAACAGCGGCATGAAGTACGAGCCGAGAATCAGAAACAAGCATCCGAAGCCGGTGAACGCCGCAAAACCGGGATTGTCGAAGAACACAATGAAGCTCTTCTTGAGCGACTTGATCGGAGGGTCGCCGAGTCGCGAGCGAATCGGAAAGTAGAACTGGCAGGCCAGCCACCAGATGATGCTCACCCAAAACAGCACGATGAGCGCGAACAGCCCGATGAAATGCTCCATCGCGAAATACACCGGTACCGAGATGCCGAGCACCACCAGGTGAAGCAGAAAGATAGCCCCAAACAGCAGACTTCCGCCGTAGGTGCGCCGAAACGCGGCCAACAGCTCGCGAAGCTCGATCCCTTGATAATCGGTGACGTTGCGGATTACCTCGGACACCGCCCCGGCAAACACAAACATCACCAGGAGGCCGAGCCCAAACACCACCGCGGCGCCCGGCTCGGTGGCGGCCGCCATCAGCGGCGCGGCGCTAAACGGAATCGCGATCACGACCAAAAACAACAGGTTGAGGCCCATAATCGGCAGCAGGTGGTCCCAGGTGTCGAAGAAGGCTTTCTTGATTGTGAATCCCAGCATTGCGACCATTATAGGCGCGCGCCACGGTGGGCGGCAAGCCCGCCCTCCAGATGCTGTCCTGCACGTGCCGCCCTCGCGCGGCCCGTGGGCGGCCGGCGTGCGGTGGGCCCGGCGCGCTGCCTGCGCATGGCCGGCGCGCTGCCTGCGCATGGCCGGCGCGCTGTCGCCGCGCTACCGGCGTTTGGTGGACCCGCACGCGCGGGCGGCGCGCGGCCGCCGCGCCCGCGGCCACGAGCAGGGTTAGGGTGCGCTGTGGCGCTGCAGCCACTCGATCGTGAGATCGGCAACCGTGTCGCGCTCGAGGTCGTTACTCAAAACATGGCCCGACTCGGTGAGCACCACGTTGTGGTGAATCTCGGCACCAATGCGCGACTCGATCAACGAGCCGACCGAAAGCGGCACGGTCTGGTCGGCCTCGGACAGAATCGTAAGCGTCGGCGCCTTGATGCGCGGCAAGGCCCTGCGAGCCTCCTGCGCCAGCCGATATACGCCGGCTATCTGCGGGATCCAGTGGTACGACCAGTACTCCCGTTGCAGGAACAGCAGATCTGGATCGTCCTCGTCGCGCGGTGTGTAAGGTTTCGAGAGCTTCCGGATGAACAGGCGTACGAGCGGGGTGAACGAGAACAAACGATTGTTGACTCGCAGCGCCGGAGCAAGCGCTACAGCCGCCGCCGGATCGAAGCGAGCCGCGAGCAAGAGCGCAAGCAGCCCACCCATCGAAAGTCCGCACACCGCCACGCGCTCGTGCGTCCGCTGAAGCTCAAGGTAGCTGTCGACCGTGGCGCGCAGCCAATCGGTCTCGGTGGTCTGCGCAAAATCGGCTCCGTTGGTGCCGTGCCCGGGCAAGCGCGGGATAAAGACGGTGTAGCCGGCTTGATTTATACGCTCCCCAAGATAGGCAAGCTCGCCGGTGTTACCGGTGTAGCCGTGAAGAATCAAGACGGCGCAGTCGCCGCCGGGCATCAGCCTGGACACCGCGGGCGGCCGGATCATGGTGTCTTTCGGAATCTCGAATAGATGCATGACCACCACAGAATAGACGGTGAGACAGGCTTCGTCCAGTCGTCGACCGGTTGCCGCGCGCTCGACGTCCAGCCGCCGCCGGCTTGACAGGAGGATTGAGCGGGGCTAAGTTTGAGATGTTATGAGCCACCATTCGCGGCTTGTGATCTTCCACCTCGCACGCGTCGACGGGACCTCGCTGTTCCTGCACTCGCTGAACAGGCCGGAGGTGATGCTTTCCTTAAGCGACGAGGTCGCGGTGGAAGGACTGTACGGGAATGAGCCCGCGGTCTCCGCGCTTCACGAGTTCCGCGAGGAGCTGTACCGCTGTCTCGACAACGGTGTCCTGCGTTGGTCGTTTGAACGAAGCTTCCTGATACGGTTCGTGGCGGCGGCGGCGAGCTTTATGGCCGCATACTTCGTGTTTGCGGTTTTTCTTCGGCTCGCGCTCGCGTTTCTGATACTCGCGCCGCTCGCGGTAGGGATAGGGGTGCACCGCTTCTTGGGTTTTGCGCTTGCGCGCTCGAAGCGGAGCGAGGAGAAGCGCCGGTACCTGCGCGAGCAGATCGACCGCATCGTATTCAATGAGCACCGCTTTGTGTATCGCTTAGAGGAGCGGTTGCATCGGTTCGAGTTGCAGGCGCCTGAGTCGGTGATCGAGGAGCTGCTCACCGGTAAGACCGAGCTCGTTATTCACGATCACGAGCATCATATCGCGGAGCGCTT
>PUOW01000258.1 GCA_003552185.1 Spirochaetaceae bacterium | reverse complement strand
CTTTGGGAGCATCAGTTAGATCACATCGGCACCCACGAGATTGTCGGTAGTAAGGATTATCTTGCTTGGACGGGTGTCCGCTTGACGCCGAGAACGCGTGTGGTTGTGGTGGCGGATCGCCGAACCGGTGAACTGCTTCACGAGCGCCCTGCCGAGCACCACGTGCACGGCTTAGCACTCTCCGACCATGGTCTCATCGTGGTCGAGGGGTTGTCGGTCAGTCTCTGGAGCCACGACCTGCAAACCAGAGTATGGGAGTTTGAAACACGGTTTGGAGCGTATACTACGCCGCTGGTGGTGGGAAACACGGTGCTGATCGGTGGCTACGACGAAGAAGGGCTCATGGCTTTGGATCTTCGCGATGGGTCGCTGAAGGCCCGTTACCCTCTCGAGTTGCGGGAAGTCGGCGGATACTGGGTATCGCCGGAGCGAGATCTCCTGGTGTTCGGTGAGGCCGACGACAACCCGGCTCCCGGTCCTCGCAACGTCTACGCGTTGCGAGTCGACCCGGAGTTCTGGGACTAAGCCGGCTGAAATCTACCGGTCAAGCCCCGCCGTGCTCGGCTTCGCGCTCGAGCAGATCGCAGAGGTAATCGTCGGTGCGCTTCTTGATGCGGCCCTGGTTTAGGCGATAGCCGATGCGTCGAAATAACTCGCGGTCTGCGCCCTCGGCGGCTACAAACGAACGAAACGGCAGCGTGGTGATGGGCTCCGGTTCGTGCACCCCGCGCTGCGTTTGTGGCGCAGGCTTAGGTTCCGAAAATCAGGCGCGTTAGTTGCTCAAGAAGCGCGCGAGGCGGGTGAGGCCCTCGGCGAGCTCGTCGGGGGAGTTCAAGATGCTCAGCACAAACGCGGCGCCGTCCTCGATGCCATAAAAGTATCCCGGATGCAGGTATACCGATTCCTGCTCGAGTAGATCGACCGCGAGGTCTTCGTCCTCCATGTCGCGCTTGAGCGCGATCGGATCGATTCTCAGGATACAATGTATGCCCCCTTGCGGAGGGTGAAGCGAAACGCCGCGCAGAGAGCCGAGCACCTTGGTGAGAAGCCGGCGGTTGCGCTCGAGGTAGCGCCGCATCGCGCGTTGAAACGGGGCGGCGGTTGCGAACAGCGCCGGGAGCACCGCCTGAGAGAAGCCGCTACAACTGAGGAAGGTGTCGTTCGCGAGCTCGAGCTCGCGAAATGCTCCTTCTGCGGCTCCGGGCGCGCCGCGAACCGCGATCCAGCCGAGCTTCAGCTCGGGAGCGGCAAACATCTTCGAGACCCCGTTCAGCGTATAGATCGTCGCCGCCGAGCGCGCCGCAGCGGCGCGCGGCAGCGACTGCTCGTAGGTTTGCTCGGCAAACACTTCGTCGTGAATCAGCCCGATACGATTGTTGGCGCAGAGTTGTGCGATTGAGGCAAAACTCTCGGCGTCGACGATCTGCCCGGTGGGATTGCCCGGGGAAATTACCGCGAGGAAGCGGGTGCGGTCGTCGATCCGGCTCCGAATCGAGTGGAGGTCGGGGCGGTAGCCGCGACGAGGGTCCAGGCGATAGAAGCGGGGTTGCACACGGCTGAAACGCGCGAGCTCCTCGAACAGCGGATAGCCCGGGGTCGGAAGTAGCACATTGTCGCCATGCTCGGCGAGCGTGCTGAACAGCAGGCTGTAGCTTTCCGAGCTCGAGGCGGTTATGAGAATGCGATCGGCGGGAATCTGAACGCCGGCGCGCGCGTAGTAGGCACTGATCGCTTCGCGGGCGGGCTCGGCGCCGCGCGGGTCGGGTCGGTAACGTCTCGAGAAGAAATAGGTGCGCGCCGCGTGGCTCAACGGTGTAGAGGGAAAGCGAAGCCCGGCATCGTGGAAGCTGCCGGCTGCGAGGTCGATCACGGTGTTGGTACGCTCGAGGCGCTCCCGCGTTAGTTGAAGTCGATTCTTCTGCATGACTGCCTCGTCGGTGTGTGGTCGGTAATCGCTCTCGTATGTCAGCCGGCTTCGCTCGAGCGCGCCCAGAGATTGATGCCGGAATCAACGGCGTAGCGGTCGATCTCTACAAGCTCTTCGGGACTGAACTCGGCGTTCTTGAGAGCGTCGAGATTCTCATCGAGCTGCTCGACCGTCCTCGCCCCGATCAGGGCCGAGGTTACACGGCTGTCGCGGAGTGTCCAGGCGATTGCCATCTGAGCGAGACTCTGACCGCGTTTCTGCGCGATCTCGTTCAAACCGCGCACACGCTTCAGGTTTGCCTCGGTGAGGAAACTCTCACGCATGAGCTGCGGTGCTTGTTTGGCTCGTGAAGCTTCCGGGACACCATCGAGGTACTTAGCGGTAAGAAGGCCCTGGCCGAGTGGCGAGAACGCGATACAACCGAGGCCGGTTTGCTCAAGCGCCTCGAGTAGCTCTGTTTCTATCCAGCGATTCAGCATCGAGTACGACGGCTGATGGATAAGACAACGAACGCCCATGCTCTGCAGCAGCGAAGCCGCTTCGCGGGTCTTGCGCGCCGAGTACGACGAGATCCCGACGTACAAAGCCTTGCCTTGCTGTACCGCGGAGGCGAGTGCGCCCATCGTCTCCTCGAGCGGTGTGTTTGGATCGAAACGGTGTGAGTAGAAGATATCGACGTACTCGAGCCCCATTCGCTCGAGGCTTTGGTCGAGACTCGCGAGTAGATACTTGCGCGAGCCGAAGGTTCCGTACGGGCCGGGCCACATGTCGTAACCGGCCTTGGTCGAGATGATGAGCTCATCGCGGTAGGGCTTGAGGTCTTCGGCCAAGATGCGTCCGAAGTTCTTTTCCGCGGCACCGGGCGGCGGCCCGTAGTTATTGGCCAGGTCGAAATGCGTGACGCCGCGGTCGAACGCGCGGTGTACCACCGCGCGCTGCTCGGCAAGCGGCTGTGTATCGCCGAAATTGTTCCAGAGCCCTAAAGATACCGCCGGAAGCTCAAGTCCCGAGGCGCCGCAGCGCCTGTACGGAGTTTCCTCGTACCGAGTAGGGGAGGCGTGATATGTCATAGTGAGAATAGCTTACGGCGTATCGATCATCAGCGTAAAGCCCACCCAGGCCTGAACCGGGTCATCCGATATTTGGGCACGCGGATAGAGGTCGATACCCGGTGACACCTCCACGAAGAACTCCAGGAAATTGTCGAGCAGCAGCACCGAAAGTGCTACCGGAACACGTCCACCGCCCTCGAAATCGTCGGAATAGAACTTCGCGTAGGCGCCGAGCCCGAGCGATAGGTGAATATAGTGCCCGAGATGCTGTTGGTTCACAACGCGGACATCGCCGCTCAGGAACACAAACTCGTTGCCCTCGGTGAAGTCGTACCCGAGCTTCAGGTCGAAGATACTCGGGCGCACGATCAGCACGGTGTTCGGCGTGCCGAAACCTAAGCCCACGCGTGGGCTCACCTGCGCCTCGGCCGACCGCACCGGCAAGATCAGCATCTGCACTGCAATCATCGCGGCGAACGCCCCCAGAACCGTCAAACGTCTTATGCGCACCTTTACACCTCTTCTCAGCAACCGGTTTTGTTTCTTCTGAGCACGGCCGGCCTTGAACTCACTGACCACGCCGCGCGTCTCCTGTGTTCAGTATCGGATGATCGCTACGGATGCTGAACGTCGAGGCGCGGCGTTTAACGGAGTGCTTAACAGATTTGCTTCGAGCGTATACAGTGGTGCGGTATGGCTCGCGAGTACATTCTTATGAGCGATCTTCATCTCGGCGGTGACGCCGCGCTGGATGAGTGCGATTTCGAACAGGAGCTGATAGGGTTTCTGCAGCAGCTTTCCGAGAAAGGCAAACAGGGCCGCGATCTTGAGCTCATTATAGTGGGAGACACATTCGGGTTCTGGGAGTTAACCGAGCACGAAGGGCCTGAGATGCTCGAGCATATTATCAGCCGGCATACTGAGCTCTTCCGGCAGTTTCGCGAGACCGGTCGGCATATTCGCATCACGATCACCCCCGGAAACCATGATCACGACCTCGCGTGTTATCCCGAGTTCAAGCCGATGCTCGCCGAGTACAACATCGTGCTCGAGCCCGAGTACGCGATAACCCGCGACTGTGCCGGGAGCAAGATCTGGCTGGAGCACGGCAACCAGCACGATCATCACAACCGCGTTGAGCG
>PUOW01000255.1 GCA_003552185.1 Spirochaetaceae bacterium | reverse complement strand
GGGTGGGGAAAAAGTACAAGGTAATATATGGTAATTATCGCTGTTTTTGAGAATTATTTTCTAATTTGTTAGCTTGTTGCATAATTAGCCGATTTGGGAAATTTTGGGGTGTTGAATGCAGGATTAATGTTTGTGCCTAATGTAATTTTAAAATAATTCTTTCATGTGTATTTATTATATCACTGGCTCGCAAGCTGTTTCCGGTTTAAATAAGTTGCAGTAATAGCAATAGTGATATAACGCCTGTCAATAATCGTGGCCAGTGCTTTTTCCTAAAGGTAGTCTTGCAGCCACCTGGGAAATCCGCGAGGTCGCTGCAAGGCCAAACTGTAAAAGGATCAGAAGATAAGCCCTTAAAAGCAAAACCTGACAAGCTTAGCCCGGCAGTTGTCGGACCTGCACCAAAAACTCTAATGTCTAGTAGGTAGACCACGGAAAAGATTTTTATGCCGGTAAATGGTCATTGTATGGCCAGATGACCGCACATCCTCTGTTTTGGCAGTGTGTTTTATAATGCCTGTTTTGATTGCCTGTCCATTAAAAAGCTCTTGTCAGGCATGCGGCTTTATCATTTTATGTTTAGTATAAAGATCGCTTTTCCCAGTAACGGTATATGAAAAACCAGGCATAGAAAAGAGCAAGCACCACGAAGAAAACAATTATAAAGCGTATTGCCAGTTCCCAAAAGGCTGTTATTCCGATCCAGATTGCGACAATTGTAGCTATTTTAGCTGAAACAAGAGCACTGAGTAAGGCAATAAGACGGTGATGCCCGGGTTTGTCGTTCACAGGAGGCACTCCATGGATTGCTTTCCTGCTTTCCACTATTAGAAAAATAATTAGCCAAAAAATTAATACAACCGTAAGCTCTAAAGATGGCTGCCGCATAATTATATTGTAAAAAACAAAAACCCCCAGCAGGCTATAGTGTAAAAGTTTGTACCCTAAACTTTCCGCATCTGTTTTTACAGCACTTATTCTCTCGTCATTTTCCATCATAATCATTTACCTCCATCCAAAATAATTGATCTAGAGTTTTATCCAAAACCCGACTTAAATTTAAGCAAAGGGTAATGGTGGGATTATATTGCTCTTTTTCAATAAGGCCTATGGTCTGCCTGGTAACCCCAATCTTTTCTGCCAGCTCTTCCTGGGTTAGCCCCTTTTCTACACGGGCTATTTTAATACGGTTTCTTACTTTCTCCATTTAATCACCTCTACTGCAACTTGCCTAAAATTGTAATATATAAATTACATAATGTCAACTATATATTGCATTAAAAAATAAAAATATTAACTTTACTTAAGATGAAGCGCTCGTACTGTTTCTCGCAGCTAAACTGCTAAAGTTTGCCCCCCAGCCCCCGATACCGGGAGAGCTTTTATTAGGTAGCCTTGCAGTCACCTGGGAAACCCACCAGGTCGCTGCAAGGCCCCGGCGTCCTGCTTTCTGCCTAAAACAGCAAAACCGGCGCCAGCAAAGTTAAGCCGTCACCTGTTTTGCACAAGAGGAAAGCAGGATGCCGTGGATTGAAAAGCGGCTGTGCTGAGAAAACGTCCGCACCGCCGCTCGCAACCAAACTGCAAAAGGGTCAGCAGATTGGCTACTAAAACAAAAGTATTACAAGGTTGGCTGGCTTGTAAACCGGTCTTCCGGGCCCGCCTGGCCCTGAAATTCCAGGCTGGCCATCTATAACGCTCGGTCACTCTGTAGGCCTCCGCTCCGGCTCAGTTTTCATATAAACCGCTGCGCTGGTCCTGTGCTCCAGCCTACAAAGTTCCTCTCGCTCTCGCTGCGGTCGTAAACCTGGAAAAAGAAAAGGCCCAGGATTACAGCCGGCGCTCCCAAAAGATAAAAGCGTCAAAGCTGGGCACGGTCCACAACCTGGCCGGCGCACCGGCTACGCCTCCGCTAGCAATTGGCCCGCCAGGGGAATCTCGTAGACCTGCATTTCAGGTAAGTTTCGCATAAAGCCCTACACCTGGTTTTTTGCTATGGTTAGTTTTCTTTTCTTGTACCTTGAAGTAACAAGGCTACAACATAAATGCCTTGCCATTTTTCCGAGCCTATTTCTCCCTGGGCGTATAGAATAAACTTGACAATTCTTGATTTGATTTAGCCTTTCAGGAGGTCTTGCCAACTGCAGGCCGCCCGGGATGTGGACCGGCAAGGACTAGCCGCAAGCGGCCAGGCATAAAGGCATAATAGCTCACCCGGTTCCCTGCGTGTCCGCGAGCCCAGCCAGGGGCCCCCGATCCAGCTCGGCGGCGCGTGCCATCCCAGTGGTAGGCCCAGGCAAAAAATGCCTGAACCACATCCGGCAAGCCGGCTGCCCCTGGCTCGTATCACATAAAAAAGGAGCAACGGCCGATAACAGCGCGTTATGCAATCGGCCGCAGAAAAAAGCACGCCGCAAACCCGCCTCTTGCATAACATCGGTTATAGTAAGTTGCCTATCGTATAAGCTTTCCCTTAGCATAACAACCGCCCATAAAAGCAATCAAAAACAGCAATTGTGACGCCAGGCAGCCTGTCCGCGCAACTGCACAAAGTAGGCCGGCCACGCCGACCTTCATTGCAACTCGTATAATAGCATGCTAAGAAATTAGCTTGACGACATGCCTGTTGCTGCTGCTGCAACAAGCACCATAACTGCAATAATAATTACCGGTACAGTTTGCCGCTCTTGACGTAGGGCCCGGTAGCCACGTTTTTTAGTCAGCGCAAACAGTCATCGCCACCTTGATTTATTCGTGTAGTGCCGACTGTTAACATTTAGGCGATGCATCGGGTTTCTTGAAAATGTTTATTTATTAACAATAAATATATATTGAAATACAATAAATTATTTGTTATACTTTACCTGCCCTTTTTTAAAAAAATACTGGGGAGGCGTGGAAAAATGAAATTGATTAGCAACAAATTAGTTTTATTCAATTGGGGCAAAGTGATAAACATTGCCTGGTATCTATCCGTTGTTGTGGTTCTTTTTCTCTTTGCGATTCAGCTTTATAGTTTAATTCTAGCGCAACAAATAGGCCCGCCGCAAGATATTTATATGATGGAATTTCAAACACCAGGCATGGTGCTTCGTTTTAGTGAGGGCGTAACTGGTGATTTTTTTACAATTAATGTTCATTTAATATCGATCGCCCTGATGATGCCTATATTGGGTGCTGGTCTGTTAATAATATATCTGCTGCGAAAAATTCTTGTTTCGCTGGTAAATGGAACTACTTTTATGCCTAAAAATGTAATCCGTATCCGTATTATTGGCTTGGCTGTAATTGCTATTACTCTTTTAACGGGTTTCTCGACAATATGGCTTAACCAATTATTAGCCAGTAGTATCGATTTGCAGGGATTCGAACTATTGCCCAAATTCCGGTTCCAAGATTTCGGAGGGGTTTTATGGGGTGTAATAATTTTGATTCTGGCGGAGGTTTTCCGTCAAGGGGCCTACTTGCAGGAAGACAAAGATTTAACGATTTGAGGAGGAGATAATTATGGCAATCATTGTTCGCCTTGACAGAGTTATGGCCGACCGTAAAATATCTTTAACAGACTTATCTGAGCGCATCGGCATAACTATGGCAAACCTTTCACTACTAAAAAATGGCAAGGTGCGTGCTATCCGTTTCTCTACCCTCGAATCGCTGTGCTGTGAATTGCATTGCCAACCGGGCGATCTTCTTGAGTGGAAAGCGGAGAGTTAAGAAAAAGCATAGCTTATTCAGCAAGGCAACCCTGAATGGGGTGATTAGGTGACCAAGCTGCACACACCGGATCAGGTAGCGAAAATTTTTCATAAAAGTGTTTCAACCATCAAAAGGTGTCTGGAGTCCCGATTATTGCCCGGGCTTAAAATAGGCCCGGCCGGCCAAATGTATATATTTAGTGTTGACAGTCTACTAGTAAAAAATTGCTGAAATTATTTAAGATGGACTAGTGTTGAAATAAGATAATTCAAGACTTGACCCCCGGTGGCTTGGTGCCGCTTGAGGCAGGGTCAGGGCAAAAGGTCTAATTTTTGAGCCAGGGCCACGGCTTCTGCCCTGCTCCTGGCTCCCAGCTTGCCGTAGATGTTGCTAGTATACCATTTAACGGTCCCCACCGACAGGTAAAG
>PUOW01000139.1 GCA_003552185.1 Spirochaetaceae bacterium | reverse complement strand
GCGCCGGTTTCCTGCTTTAGGCTCTCCAGAACCTCGCTATACACCTCTCGCACGCGCTCCCTCAACTGCTCGAGTTCCGCGCTCAGGCGCTCGCCGTCGGCGCTGCTGCCGAGTAGCCGTCTCGCAAGCGCGCGCTTGGCGAGCTCGTCTTTCGGCACAACATGCACCTGGCGGTCCTCCAAGATCTGAAGAAAGTGCTCGATGCGGCGAAGTCGCAGGTAGTCGGAGCGCAGCATCTCGTAACGCTCCTGGGTCACGATCTCGTAGCGCAGAAGCGCCTCGAGCGCCTCGAGTGTGTTGGGGTTCAGGATCTGCGGGAAACGCCGGGCGTGCGCAAGCTGTAACGCCTGCACCAGAAACTCGATGTCACGTATACCGCCCACGCCCGATTTAACGTCGTCGGGCCGGCTGCGTTGCACCGCGGTATCGCGAAGCTGCATCACCGAGTTGCTCACTGTAGCGGTGCGCGCTCCAACCGAGTACAACGCCGGGCGAACCGCTTCCAAGAAGCGCTCACCCACGGCGCGGTTTCCCGCGAGGGGGGTAAGTTTCAACAGCGCCTGATACTCCCAATGTTGCGCCGAGCCGTTGTAGTAGCGCACCATCGCCGGCAGCGAATGCACCACCTCGCCGGCGCTCCCAAACGGTCGCAGACGCAGGTCCACGCGATAGAGATACCCGTTCTCGGTGTGATCCGAGAGGTCGGCGCGCAGCCGTCGCATCACGCGCGCAAAGGTTGTCTTGTCGTGTTCCGAGGCCGGCGACTCGAGCGGCTCAAAGATTGCAAGCAGATCGATATCGGAGCTGTAGTTGAGCTCGCCCCCGCCGAGTTTTCCAAACGCAAGCACACAGAAGCGCTCGCGGTCGTCGGGGTGGTGCTCAACGGTCTGCCACGCAGCCTCGAGCGCGGCGTTTACAATCGCCGCGGCGAGGTTGGTGAGCTCGGTGAAGATCTCAACCTGGTCGACCTGCAGACAGATATCGCGCGTGCCGATGCGCAGAATCTCGCGCTTTCGAAACTCCCGCAGCGCCGCGAGCCAGGCGGAATGATCCTTGGTTGAGGCGCGGAGCCCGGCAAGCTCCTGACGAAGCGTGTCGCGGCTTCGCAGTTGCGACACAATCTTCGGCGTCGTAACCCAGTCGAAAAACTGCGGATTGGCGCTCAGCGTGTCGGCGAGAAACTGGCTGCCGGCGAAGATCTTCAGCATCAACTCAAAGCGTTTGGGCTGTAGTAAGAGGTCTTGAAAATGACGCTCAGGGGCATCGATTCCGGCGACGAAATGCTCCCAGTTGTTGAGCGCCATGTCGGGGTCGGGCGTTCGCGGTAGCAGGTCGGCCGCGAGCACCGCTAGCTCGGCAAACAGATACGACTGCTCGCGCGGGCCGGCGAGGCGACGAAGGTTCCCGAGTGCACGAGCGGGGTTTTGAAACCCCAGGCGCGAGAGTACGTTGAGCCGCGACTCGGCATGGTCGCTCTCGGCGAGGACTAAGTCGGCGAGACCGGCCGGTACGTCGTGCGGGATCGCGTCGCGTCCGAGCTCGCGCTCCACGAAGGCGCGGATCAGCGCGGTGGTGGTCTCGAACTCGAGATGCAGCTGCGCCGCCGGGGTGAGCTCGCCTTTGCCGGAGTAGCCCGCGCGCCGCGCGAGGTGCATATACTCCATTGAGTCGAGCGCCGGGAGGAACAGATCCTGCGCGTTACCGCGCAGCATCCGCAGCCCGTTGATCACGGTGCGCAGAAACCGATACGCCTGCACCAACTGCTGCGCTTCCTCAGTCGCTATCGCACCCGAGTCGGCCAATCCGCGCAAGGCCTGGTGTATGCCGGGCGTGCGCAGCGCGACGTTGGTCCGCCCATGCATCACCTGCAGAATCTGCACGGTGTACTCGAGGTCGACGAGGCCGCCGGGGCTGAACTTCACGTTCGGCCGCCCGCCCGCGCCTTTTTCCTTTAGCTGCACCGCGCGCAGCCGCTTGAGCTCGGCGCGGTCTATCGAGTCGGAGCCGTAGAGCAGCTCGTCGCGCAAGCGCTCGATCTGAGCGCCGAGCCGCTCGTTGCCGCCGATCGGCCGAAGTCGAACCAGCGCGAGCTTCTCAAGGTCGCTCGCTTCGCCCGAGTAGTAGCGAATGAAGCTTGCGACGCTCACCGCGAGCGGTCCCGCGGTCCCGTGCGGTCGCAGGCGCAGATCTACCTGAAATATTCCCTCGCGCTTGGCGTCTATTAGACCCACCGCGTCCGAAAAGAGCCGCTCAAAAAACTCGCGGTTGGTGATGCTTTCAGCCCCGTCGGTCTCGCCGTCGTCGCTGTAGACGAACATCAGCTCGATGTCTGACGCGTAGCCGAGCGCCTGTCCGCCGAGCTTCCCGAGCCCGAGTACCGCCGAAGGCGCGCGCAGCCCGGCCGCGGTGCGCGGCACCCCGTAGCGCGACGCGAGCTCGCGTCGCGCGAGCCCTATCGCGTTGGTGACCACCACCTCGGCGAGCGTCGTGAGGCGAGAGCTCAGAAAGAAGAAATCGAGCTCGGGGTGCAAAATGTGATCGAGGTCGATCAGATAGGTCTCTTGGTCTTTGAACTCGTTGAGGATGCGACGTTGTTCCTCGATCCCGTCGCCCTCATCGAGAAGCTCACGGAGGCGTTGATCGAGCTCCTCAGGCGGCGTGCTCACCAGGCGATCTTGGCGTGTTCGGGTGAGAACCGGCACGAGCGTTTCGTACTGCAGTCGAATGAAGTCTTCCCAGAGGAAATCGCTCGCGCCCAGCAGGCGGGCGAGGTCCTTGAGCACCTTGGGATCCGAGAGCAGCTCGGTCTCTTCCGAATCTCCGGATGGGGTTCCTACCGTAGGGCGTAGTTTCTGTAGGAGCGTCTCGAAGCGCAGCAACGCGGTGTACGGGTCGGGTGCGCGGTCGAGGAAGTAGGTGAACTGCTTGGTAAACACCGCGGAGAAACGGACCTGGCGCAGCGTCTCATCGTCCTGTATCGGTCGTCCGGCCGCATCAAGCAGGTCGAACACATCCTCGATCTGCTCACCGTGGGTGCGGATCTCAACCTGCTCGATCGAAAGCGCGTGCAGCGCGAGCGCGGTGCTGAGCGAGTACAGAAAGAACGGGGTGTCGGTCGAGAGCACCGTGAGCCGCGTGTAGCCGTCGGCAGACTCGCCGAGCTGGACCTCAACCGGGTACATCGAGGCCTCGGAACTCAAAGCGCTGCGCGACAGTGCCGCCGCGACGTACTCGTTGACAAGCCGCTTTGCCTCGTCGAAGGCTTCCTGGGTGTTCTTGGCGAGCAAAGGGATGACCTGCGAGAGATACAACCGGAAGCGATCGGCCCAGTCGGCGTGCTGCTCTGCGTCGACGTGGCCGGTAAAGGTATCGATGATGGTGCGGCGCGGGGCGTCGGCCGCGAGCACCCGGCGAAACTGCCGCGCGCTGAGCCGTTTTGTTCGCCGCCGCTTTGCTCCGCCGGCGCGGGCACCCGGCCCGCCGGTGCCCGTGCCGCCGCCCGCGCCGCCTCCGCCCGCGCCGTCGCCGGCCGCGCCGGCGGCGCCCGTGCCGCCTCCGCCCGCCTCGGCGGGATCGGCGAGAGAGGTTCCGGCTGCCTCGCCGCCGGCACCGCCGGCGCGCGCGGCCTCGGTCCCCGCCTCCTTTTGGGGGCGGGAGGTCGCGATCGAGCCGCTTTCGATATTGAAGCCGCAGGCGGCGAGCATGCCGGTGAGTAGCGAGAACTCACCGGGGTAGTCGTAGGAATAGAACCTGACCGTGGCGACCCCCTCGGTCGGCTCGGTTATCTCCAGAATAT
Source organism: Spirochaetaceae bacterium (assembly GCA_003552185.1). Lineage (GTDB taxonomy): Bacteria > Spirochaetota > Spirochaetia > DSM-27196 > SLAA01 > B1Sed10-166. Next base: position 355 of record PUOW01000139.1, on the reverse strand, counting down.
ACGGCGTTTTTCCCCCGAGCTCGGCAAGCTTGGTCGCGTGTCTGGCGAGCTCGGTCGGAGTTGATCTTGTGTAGAACCGCTCGGGAAAGGCCGCGAGAAACTGCTCGAGCTGTTGGTGAGTGAGGGATGGACAGTAGGGTTTGAACTCCTCCGGCGAGGGGACGTCGCTAAATCGATCCATACCGTCTGCATGATTGATGAAAGCCGGCCCTCTGTCCAGTGGGCGGTGCCGCATAGCAGGCCTGCCTACAGGGTGTCTGTTGTGTTGCGGAGGAGCGATAAAGAGGGGCGGCGCACGAGCGCCACCCCAGGAAATAAGGTGCTTTCGGGCTGTGGTTACCCAATCGCGTCACTG
>PUOW01000065.1 GCA_003552185.1 Spirochaetaceae bacterium | reverse complement strand
ACGTAATCTTCACCTTCGCTAAAAGCCCGGTTGACAGACGAGAAATAGGCTCGCGCTTAGATGTACTACAGAACCAGCTACAACATACCATCGAACGAGATCATCGCCCCGGTAGAGATGCAGCGTGCGAGAACCTTGATGGAGCGTACACAGATGCTCGAGGATCTACTTCTAAAGCATCTGAATCCGGAGGCGTACTACGAGATCAAAAGGCACGTGGGGCAACGCCGGAGATGCAGAAAGAACCGGCTGAAAGCGATCATCGATACGGTGCGAGCGCTGCCGGAGACGCAGCATCTCACTTTCGTCGCCGAGTACCGCCCCAAGCACTTCTTCTCGATATACAGAAAGATGCAGCGAACCGGAAAGAGTCTTGAGCAGATTCAAGACTTGCTCGGCTTACGGTTTATCTGCAGTGACCGAGACGCCTGTTACGCACTCTCCAGGATACTTCAAGATAGATGGACGCCGGTTCAAGAGCGTTTCAAGGATTACATCAGCCATCCTAAGAAGAACGGCTACCAGAGCATTCACCTTACACTCATCGCCGAGTGCGGAAGACCGATCGAAGTTCAAATACGCTCGTTCGCGATGCATATTGTTGCCGAGACCGGCTCGGCTGCACACGGCGCATACAAGGAAACGGAGGCACGCGATGGAATCGTACAACCGCGAGTTCGGAATATCACCGGACGACCGTTGTGAAATTCTTGAGTCTGTTCTCGAAGCGATAGACGTTCCGTTCCTTGCCACCGGTCCACACCTGCGGCTGCTGTTCTTCTCTCGGCGAGGGGCCGAGATTTTCGGCTTGAGCTTGGCCGATGTGGGAAGGCCGATTGAGGAACTCCTCCCGGGAGGCCCCGACTCGGAGGCGTACCGGGCGCTGGAGCACACAATGATACACGGCGAGCGCGCACGCGCCCAGGTTGAGCTCCCCCCGGGGGGAGTTCGCTACCGGCAGCGCACGCAGGCGTTGGAAGCGCCACATTGGGAGCTCGGTGGGATAGTCCTGACCTACGAGCCGGAAACGTCGCCCGCCGAAGACCCGTAATGTCCGGCGGCAGCCCTTTGCGGGCGCCCGCAGGCGCCGGTGCTTACGCGTTCTCGGGAGGACCGGGAAGCGCTCGCGACCCGTTGTGGCCCTCGTCGTGGCCCTCAAGCTCAACCTTGAAAAATGCGCAGTGCTCCGACAGCTGTTTGGCTTGGGCCGAGAGTTCCTCGGCCATCGAAGCCATCTCTTCGGCAGCCGAGGCGTTCTGCTGGATGACGCCGTCGAGATCGGTGACCGATTTCGTAACCTCTTTGGCGCCCTTCTCCTGCTCGCCGGCAGAGGCGGCGATCTCCTGCACCAGCTGGGCGGTACGCTCGATCTCGGGCGTGATGGTGGTAAACACCTCCCCGGCCTGCTCAGCCACATCTTTGCTGCGGTTCGAGAGTTCCATAATCTCGGCGGCTGCGGTTTGGCTGCGTTCGGCAAGCTTGCGGACCTCACCGGCCACTACCGCAAAGCCTTTCCCGCTCTCGCCGGCGCGGGCGGCCTCGATCGCGGCGTTGAGCGCCAAGAGATTGGTGTTGCGCGCGATCTCGTCGATCACCTGAATACGATCGGCGATCTCCTGCATGGTCTCGACCGCGCGCGAAAGCACCTCGCTTCCGTCGCGCGCCTTCTCGGCGGTTCGGCGCGAGATCTGCTCGGTTTCGCCGGCGTGCTCGGCGCTTTTCTGAATAGTACTCTCCATCTGTTCCATAGAACTCGAGATCTGCTCGACCGCGGCCGCCTGATTTGAGGCGCCGTCCGAGATGGTGTCGGCGGTATTCGAGAGTTCCCCGGCCCCCGACTCGATTGAGTACGACACGCTCTTGAAGTCACCAATCGTTCGTCGCAGTTGCTCGACCATCCGGCCGACCGAGGCGAGCACCTTGCCGGTTTCGTCGGTTCTGGTGTGCGTGACCTGCATCGTGAAATCGCCCTCGGCCAGCCGCTCGGTGAGACCGACCACATGCTGAAGCGGGCGAAACGCGCGGGTCGCGATCACGAGCACCACCAGCAGCGTGGCGATCATAGCAAGCACCGTCACAACCGCGTTTCCGATGAGATCCGACTGCAGACCCGCTATCAGGGGATCAACATCGTCGCCGATCAAGACGTGCCCTACCTGTTGATCGCGATAATCTAGGATCGGTACCGCGTTGATCGCGAAGTTCCGGTCGTTTACGGTTACCACCTCGCCGAGCTCGCCACCCGAGTCGGCCAGGCTGCGGGCAAGCGGCGTCGAGAACTCGTAGTAGTAGACGTCGTGCGCCGCAACATCCTCGGCACCGGCGTCGAGTCGCCCCGCCGCCTCGAACACATCGGGGTAAATCCCGACCGCAAACTCCACATCGAAGGTATTACGAACATTCGTGAGCACGTCGTCGAGCGCACCGCCGAACTCGAGCGTGCCGATATGCCGGCCATCAACCTCAACCGGGTACACAACGCGCGTTCCCGGGCCGCCGCGGCCTACCTCCAGGCCAACCACGGGGCTGTTGCTGCGATTCGCCTCCACCACGGTCGCGCGAAACTCAGACAGGTCGTCACCGTAGTTATCTACGGCGTGCAGGCGCAGAAAACTCGTTGCCGGAGGAAGATGGTACTGAACCTGCGCGATCCCGTACTCGTCCTGAATACGCTCGAAGAACGGCAGGTGCCGCTCGATCAACGCCTCGCGGTCGCCCTCGGCGAACAACTCGAGCGCGGTGTCGTCGAACAGCACACTCTCAACCGCAAGCGACAACCCGTCGAGATCGGCCTCAACCAGGGCCGCGAAGTTTTCGTCGATTTGCTCGACACGCCCCTCGGTGGTATCTGCGAGCTCGGTCTGAAACAGCAGCAGCTGCCGTCCGATATTGATTCCCGACAGTGCCACGATGCCTAAGGTGACCACCACCAGAATCTTAGCCTTGATCGACATCCGCTCCCTCCGAACCGCGCCCACGCGTTTATTGCCGTTAGCATAATGCGCGTGGGGCGCTCACGCAAGGGCGTGCTCACTGACGCGTGCAGCACTGACACAGATTCTGTGGACGATGCAGATCGAGACCGCCTGCAAGGCGCGTCGCGCTCGGCCGTCAGTACTCCACGAACTCGGCATCCTCGGCGTCGTTGGACACGAACCCTGCGTGTTCGCGGGGCGCCCCAAGGTCGAGGGACACACCGTGGTACGCGTTGCCGTTACCGTTGCCGTTGCCGTTACCGCGGCTCCGTCCGTGCCCGAGCTGCCGGGTTCCGCCGCTGCCCACGCCGCCCACGCCGGCCGCGTTGCCCACGCCGCCCACGCCGCCGGTCAAAAGCCGCCGGCCGGATCGGGAGATCTCACCGTCGTGCCCGTTCACCTTGAAGAACGCAGCCGAGGCTTGCAGCTGCTCGGCCTGGCCGGTGAGCTCCTCCGACATAGAGGCCATCTCCTCGGAAGAAGAAGCGTTCTGCTGGATTACCTGGTCGAGCTGCGTCATTGCGGTCGAGATCTGGTCGGCACCGCTGCTCTGCTCGGCGCTCGCGGCCGAGATCTCTTGGACCAACTCCGAGGTTTGCCGTATGCCGGGCACCAAGCTCTTGAGCATCTCGCCTGCCTCTTCGGCGATCCCCACGCTCTTCACCGAGAGCTCGCTGATCTCGCCGGCCGCAACTTGACTGCGCTCGGCAAGCTTGCGCACCTCCGACGCTACAACCGCAAAGCCTTTGCCTTGTTCGCCCGCGCGCGCGGCCTCTATTGCGGCATTCAAGGCCAAGAGATTGGTGTTTCGAGCGATCTCCTCCACGATCGAGATCTTCTCGGCGATCTCGCGCATCGCCTGCACGGTTTCGGCTACCGCCTCACCGCCGCGCTCGGCGTTCCGGGCCGACTCGGCCGCGATCTTCGCGGTAGTGGTTGAGTTATCATCGTTTTGGCGAATCGAGGACTGCATCTGCTCCATCGAGGACGATACCTCTTCGGCCGATGAGGCCTGCTCGGTCGCACCCTGCGAGAGCTGCTCTGCGGTAGTGCTCATCTGTTCGCTGCCGGCCGCCACGCTCTCGGCTCCGTTTTTGATGTCGGACACGATCGAGCGGAGCTTCTCCACGGTAGCGTTCAAGGCGGCGGCGAGCATCCCGGCCTCGTCCTTCTGGGT
>PUOW01000294.1 GCA_003552185.1 Spirochaetaceae bacterium | reverse complement strand
GCGGCGGCAAGACTGCGCGGGCGCAGTCGTCGAGGCGGCCGAAGCCCACGCGGCCGAAGCCCGGCCCCTTGACAAAGCCGTGCGTTTCGTGAAAGCATGCCAACCTACTCACGTGCAACGCGGCATCTAACGCCCGCACCAAAATAATAGCGAATAAGGCGCGAACTACTATGAAGACGGTATTTGTGAATCCAAGCAAGATAGAGCGTAAGTGGCATGTTATCGATGCCGAAGGCAAAACGGTGGGCAAGGTAGCTACCAAGGCTGCGGAGTTGCTGCGCGGCAAGCATAAGCCGTGTTTCACGCCGCACCAAGAAGTCGGCGACTACGTCATCGTGGTCAATGCCGAGAAGGTGCAGCTCACCGGCCGGAAGGCTGAAAACAAGCTGTACTATCGGCACAGCGGCTATCCCGGCGCGCTGCGGGTCGAGAACTTCGCGAAGATGATCCGGCGCAAGCCGCAGTTTCCGCTCGAGCACGCGGTTCGGGGTATGCTCCCCAAGAATCGCCTCGGGCGCAAGTTGTTCAAGAACCTGCACGTATACGCCGGCGGAGCTCATCCTCATGCAGCTCAAAAGCCTGAGCCTATCGAGCTTTAGAAGGAGATAAGTGGTGGCAGCAGAGAATCTGGCAGTAGCAATAGGGCGACGCAAAACATCGGTTGCGCGCGTGTATCTTCGTCGAGGCGGAGGCACCGTTACCGTCAACGGCCGCCCGGTCGATCAATACTTCCCGAACCCAACGCATCTGTACATGGTGAATCAGCCGCTCGCGGTTACCGACTCGGAAGGCAGCTTCGACATGATCGTGAACGTCAACGGCGGTGGCCCGGCCGGGCAGGCCGGTGCGGTGCGCCACGCGGTAGCGCGGGCGCTTGCAACGCACGACGACACCAACCACAAGCCGCTGCGGGCCAACGGGTTTCTCACGCGCGACCCGCGTATGGTGGAGCGAAAGAAGTATGGACAGCGCGGCGCACGCCGGAAGTTCCAGTTCTCCAAGCGATAGTCATACCGTCGTTACGCTTCAACCGAAAGGGCGCCGCTCGGACGAGTACAAACTGGTACTCGACAGCGGCGCTTCTTTTTTGGTGCACCACTCCGCGGTGGTGCAGGCGGGGCTGTACGAAGGCATTACGATCGACGGTCTCGAGCTCGATCGCCTTATTCGCGAGACCGAGCTGGTTCGCACCCGCGAGAAAGCGCTCGACCTTGCCGCGCGGCGCGAGCATTCGCGTCGCGAGCTGGAGCAGAAGCTGCGGCGCAAGCGCTTTCCGGAAGACGCGATCCGTAGCGCGCTCGATGAACTCGAGCAGCGCGGCATACTCGACGATCATCGCTTCGCGAGGCTCTGGGCCGAGACCCGCCTGCGCCGCCGCCCCGAGGGCCGGGTGCAGGTAATCGCCGGGCTGGTGCAGCGCGGTGTGGCGCGCGAGGTGGCCGAGCGCTGCGTCGCCGAGATCTACGAGCAACGACAAGCTCTGGTGAACGACGCGCTGCGGCGCGCAGCCGAGCGTGCCTGGCGCGCGGCCGGTCGCTCGGTCGAGCCGGCGATCCGCCGGCTTGTTCGGCGGGGCTTCGGCTTTAACGAGTCGCGCGAGGCAATTGCGCGGCTCAACAATTTAGAAAAAAACGATTTTTACCTCGAATAATCCATTTACATTCTGGATATAATTCATATACACTGTAAGCGAGTCTACCATGCAGTTAGTGAGGGAGGAAGATGGCAAAGACGGACAAGAAGGTGCGAATTTTCTCGGCGCTGGAGGTTGCGAACATCTGTGGTGTCGTCAATCAAACCGCAATAAACTGGATCAAGAACGGATACCTCAAGGCGTTTACGACACCAGGAGGGCAGTACCGCGTGTACTCAGAGGACCTCGTCGATTTCCTGCATTCGCGGGGCATGAGGCTGCCGCCCGAGTTGAAAGAGGTGCTCGAGCAACAGAAGAGCATCGAGGTTGTGCTGATCGTCGACGACGATGAAGACTTCAACAACACGCTCAAGCAGTTCCTCGAGAAGAAGTATCCGGACTACACCCTAGAGCAGGCCTTCGACGGCTTCGAGGCCGGCAAGGTGCTCGCCGAATCAAAGCCCGATATGGTGCTGCTCGATGTAGACCTTCCGGGCATAGACGGGCGCAAGCTGTGCCAAAAGATCAAGGAAGACAGCCCCGCGGTGAAGCCGATCGTGATCGCGATCTCGGGCGTTACCGAAGGCGACATCGAAGGCCAAATGATGGAAGCCGGTGCCGACGCGTTTCTCGCGAAGCCTTTGAAGATGGAAGAGCTGCCGCAGGTTATCGAACAGCTCGCAGCGCAGCGCTCGGTGTAAGTCCAGGAGGGCGAGCACAGAGCAGAGCCCAGCAGCACACGGTATGAGCGTTGATCGTAATCAAGACACGGCCGTCCACGCACGAATCTACGGGCGCGTGCAAGGTGTGGGGTTTCGATTTTTCGTGCAGGCGCAGGCGCGGCGGCTTGGAGTGCGCGGCTGGGTGCGCAACGAGTACGACGGCTCGGTGGAGGTGAGCTGCGAGGGCTCCGCCGCCGGGGTAGACCGCTTCCTCAAGCAACTCAAGAAAGGCCCACCCGGCGCTCGCGTCGACCGTGTCGAGGCCTCACCCATGCAGTATCAAGGTCTCTTCCGAGGATTTACGATAGAACCTTAGCCTCGCGGCCTCTAGCAAGACATTCCGTACGATACAGGTAAGAACTCGCACCGGCGCGCATGTGCAACGTATGCAATCGGCGCCGGCGCGAGAGTTTGGTTTAGCGGGAGATCGAGTAAAACGCCTTCATACCGGGGTACTCGGCGTTGGACTCGAGCATGTCCTCGATGCGCATCAGCTGGTTGTACTTCGCGACGCGGTCGGAGCGCGACATCGAGCCGGTCTTGATCTGCCCGGTCTCGAGCGCCACCACGAGGTCGGCGATGAACGCGTCTTCGGTCTCGCCGCTGCGGTGGCTCACCACCGCGGTGTAGCCCGCGCGCTTGGCCATCTCAACCGCCTCGAAGGTTTCGGTGAGGGTGCCGATCTGGTTTACCTTGATAAGGATAGAGTTAGCGATTCCGCGCTCGATGCCGGTTGCGAGCCGCTGCGTGTTGGTAACAAACAGGTCGTCGCCGACGATCTGGCACTTCGAGCCGATCTTGTCGGTGAGCGCTTTCCAGCCGTCCCAGTCGTCCTCGCTCATGCCGTCCTCCAGCGAGATGATCGGGAAGCGGTTCACCCAGTCGGCCCAGAAATCGGCCATCTCTTCGCTGCTGAGCTCGCGTCCGTCGCTCTTCTTGAAGACGTACTTACCCTTCGCGGAGTCGTAGAACTCGCTGGCGGCGGGGTCGAGCGCAATCATGATGTCGTCGACCATCTTGTAGCCGGCCTTTTCAACCGCCTCAACGATCACCTCGATCGCCTCTTCGTTACTCTTGAGGTTGGGCGCAAATCCGCCCTCGTCGCCGACCGCGGTGCTGTAGCCACGCCCGCTCAGAACCTTCTTGAGGCTGTGAAAGATCTCTGCGATCGCGCGGATCGCCTCACGTACGCTCTCGGCGCCGACCGGCATCACCATGAACTCTTGAAAGTCCACCGAGTTGTCGGCGTGCGAACCGCCGTTGATGATGTTCGCCATCGGAACCGGAAGGGTTGTGGCTTTGTAGGCGCCGAGGTACTTAAACAGCGGCAGTCCGAGCGAATCGGCTGCGGCGCGCGCGCAGGCCATCGAGACGCCGAGGATTGCGTTGGCGCCGAGTTTGCTCTTGTTCTCGGTGCCGTCGAGCTCTATCAGGGTGCGGTCGATATCGACCTGGTCGTAGGCGTCGAGCCCTTCAACCTCGGCGGCGATGATGTTGTTCACGTTCTCGACCGCGCGCTGCACGCCCTTACCGAGAAAGCGATTCTTGTCGCCGTCGCGGAGCTCAACCGCCTCGTGTTCGCCGGTTGATGCACCCGACGGAACCGCGGCGCGCCCGAGCGAGCCGTCTTCGAGCACCACGTCTACCTCAATGGTAGGGTTCCCTCGAGAGTCCAGTATTTCGCGTGCTTCCACGTACTCAATCATACTCATTGTTTCGGTCTCCTATTCGTGTGAGAATTATCGGCTTGATCGGCTACAGCGTATGCGCCGCCGGCTCGGCTGTCAAGCGTCCGGGCCGCG
>PUOW01000016.1 GCA_003552185.1 Spirochaetaceae bacterium | reverse complement strand
GTCTCGGGTTCGTTATGTGACGCTTCTCTGACCGCGGCAACCGGCCGACGGTTCAAGATATCCTGCAGCAGTCCCCAGCCTTGGCCGAGCAGATATGGAACCTGGAGATAGACACCCCCGAGGAGAACCACGGTCGCGACACCCGCGGTGATCGCGAGCTGCCTTTTGCCCAGTCGAATCATACGATGCTTCACTATACCACGCCGGCTGCGCGCGAATCAGAGGGTGGAACCGGCCGCCGGGCGCGGGCCGCGGCGCTCCGGCCTGCGGTCGCTCGATCCGCCCGGGCTTGATCCGCCCGGGCTTGAGTCGCCGCGCGCTCGGGTCGGCGGCCTGCGCTATCCTCTTGCCCAGCGCTCGGCAAACTCGTGCCCCTTTTCGAGTCCGCGGTGATAGTCACGCTCGAGTGCCGCGCGATCGCGAGTGAGACGCGAAGACTCAAACGATTCCGGCGGCGTGACCTCGATGACCTCACACCCCGGCGGGGGGCTACGCATGAACGCGAGCGCTTCGTTGTAGCGCTGCGGTCGCCGGCCGATGCAGCCGAGGAGCTCCGGGTGCCGGCGCAGCCCGAGACGTACCGACAGGTTCGGGGGCTTCGGCTTCATCCGGAACTCGCGCGGTCGTGAGCGCAGCACCACGATACGCGTTGCGCCTCTGCGGTGCGCTTCGATCACCGGGATGGGATCGGCGAGCCCACCGTCGACAAACGGCTCGGGCGCATCGGCGGCAGCGTGCTCGCCTTCGAGCTCGCCGACCGGAACAAATCGGCGGTACAGAACCGGCATCGCGCTCGAGGCCTTGAGCATCTGCTCGAGATTGCGGGCGTTCGGCTGCGCGTAGACCGGCCGACCGTCTCGCACCCGGGTTAGGGCCATCAAAAAGCGCGATCGCGAATTGAGAATGGTATCGATCTCGAGCCGGAGCTCGCGAATCGTGATCTCCCACAGCCAGTCGAGGTCCATCAGATGTCCGCCGCGAAGGAAACGCATAACACTGATAAACTGAGGCCGCAGCGAGTAATCGGTGTAGACTCGAAAGTTGCGCCCGTGCATGCGTGCGAGGTACGCCGCCACGTTAGTGGCCCCGGCCGAAACGCCGTAACACGCCTCGAACGGGTTGAACTCGCGCTCGAGAAACGCATCGAGCACCCCAGTTGAGAACACGCCGCGCATCGCACCGCCTTCTACCACAAGCGCGGTGTCACCGGAAGACGTCATGGCACCTCCACCCCTACAACTCTAGAACCGGTACCGCATGCCGGCGGTGAGAAAGTTCGACCCTCCGCTGGTACCGTACAAGCCGAACGCGCCGGAGCGATGGTGCAGACGCGTGACGAGACTAAAGCCGCGCAACCCGCTGGGGTGAAACGCGATCTCGGCATGCATATAATGCAACAGCGCTCGGGTGTCGCCTTCGATCGGCGGCCGCTCGCTCGCGAGCGAGATGCCCTGTCCAAACGAGACCGTTGTGTCGAGCGCTTCATCCCACGGGAAGCGCGTCCAGTGCAGCGCGAGCGCGGCGTTGAGCTCGTTGTTGTTCTGCAGGCCGCGATGTCTATAGGCCTGAACCTCGGCCTCCCAAACCCAGTCGCGTCTCCAAACTCCGATGGTGCGCGCGAGGATCAAGCCTCCGATATACGAAGACTCCAGATCTCCGCCCTGCAGCGCCAGAATGTGCAGAAACGGCGTGTCGTCGTACACGCCGGCGAGCCCGGTAACCGCCCAGGGGCCGAGCTCAAGATAGCGCTCGGCGCCGGTGGATCGCCGTGTGGAGGGCGGATCGGAGACAGACTGCGGGTCGGCCTGGATCCGGGCGTGCGCGCCGGCGGTGAGCATTATAAGCAGCACCGGTACCAGCAATGAAGCAGGCACCATCGTGCGAAAAACTGCAGGTACGGTCGGTTTCATCGAGGCGATATGGTAGTAAAACAGCGAGCCGGCTGCAACCGGTCGGTTGCACCGGCCGGGTGCGGTCGGCCGGGTGTATGCGTTCACACCTGCGGAGCGCGCGGGCGGCGGCGGCCGTCCGAGGCACTCGAGCTACTCGAGGCACTCGCGGGCACAAGACCATCGTTCTGCATTTGTGCTACGATGTAGCCCAAATCGGCAGGAGAAGTATATGAGCTTACCGTTGCTGTTCTCAACCGCGTTTGTTGTGGGGTTCTCGGGTGCAATGATGCCGGGGCCGGTTACCGCAGTCACGTTCGACCACGCGCTCAAGCGGGGTATCTCGGCGGCGCCGCTCATAACGCTCGGCCACGGCCTGCTCGAGGTGGCGGTGGTGGTGCTGTTGGTGCTCGGACTGGGCGGCGCGATGGCGAGGCCCGAGATCGCCGCCGGCATCGGTGTTGCAGGGGGGCTGGTGCTGGCTCTGATGGGCTGGGGCATGATCGGCAGCGCGCGTAGAGGCGAGATCTCGCTTCAGCAGGATCCCGAATCCGGGGAACGTAGCGCGGTGGGCCCCCTGGGAGCCGCTATGATCAGCACGCTCTCGAACCCGTATTGGTTTCTCTGGTGGGCTACCGTAGGGGCAGGGTATGTGCGCATCTCGCAACAGCATGGGGCTACCGGAGTGCTCACCTTTTTCATGGGTCATATTCTCGCCGATTTGTCGTGGTTTGCGGTGCTCGCCGCGGTGATGGTTACCGGCAAGCGACTGATCAGCGACCGAGTATACCGCCGTGTGGTGGCAGGGCTAGGAGCGTTCCTGATGGTGTTTGCGCTGTACTTTCTTTGGACCGGTGTGAGCTGGATGCTCGGGTAGACTTGCGATAACCAGGGCAAGCGCCGCAGCCCACGGGGTCGCGCGGCGAGGCGCACCACGATCATCAATACCGCAGCGCCCAACCCGGTTCAGGCTCCCGGAACCTCAGTTCTCCAAGACTCGGAACCACCAAAAACACCGTGTTTTCGACAATCCCAACCGCGACTGCACGTTCCGGCAACGACCGACTGCCGAATACATGCTCGGGTTCGATGCCCGAGGCCGCGAGCGCGCGCAGAGCAACGTCGCGATCTACCCAGTCTGCATGCTCTATCCTGCTCCCTCGGTGCCGCTCGTCGGCGCGATCACCGTGTGTAAGCGGGTGATCGGTTAGCATATAGACCCGGGCGCTCGGGCCGGGGGTTCGCTCCATCGATAACCCGGGGGGCGAGCCGGTAGGGTCATCCGGCGTTTCGGGCCGAACCTTGCTCGGGATTCGCCCGAAATAGATCGTCACCGGATGCCACTCGTTGCGTTCGAAGCGCGTCTCGGTGAACCGGAACGAGACCTCTTGCTCGGTTTTCCGTGAGATTATGCTCCTGTTTCGAAACAATTGTTGCACCGCCGCCGAGTAGCCTGCTCCACGCGGACCGTCCACAAACCTAAGCTCGTCGGCGAGTCGCGAAACCGGAACGCTGTACCCGTGCCGGCTGAGCAGCGTCTGCCAATGCGCGGCGAACGCCTCAACCTCATCCGCGCTCAGCTCGGCGGGACGCTCGGCCGGATCGGCGGCGGGGCGGTGCTGGACACGCCGATCCTCGGCCTCCAGCAGCCGTGAGCGCGCCCAGCGGCGCATGCGGCGATCGGCCTCATCGGTACTCGCGGCGTCGTCCGGTTCCCTCGGTTCCGCGTGTTCGAGCAGATTCAGAAACTCGCGTGCCCACGCCTGACGCAGTTCGTGCGGTCGTTCGAGGGTATGGTAATGCAGCGCATATGCCTCGGGCTTTAGGAGCTCGTCGAGCGTTTCGGGACCGGCCGACTCAGGGTAGCGCAGATGCAGGTGGTAGAAGTCGCTTGCGGTGATTCGGTCGGCGCGTCGCAGTACGACGAGATACTCGATCTCGGCTGCGGCACGCGGCAGCACGGTCTCGGCAATCCTATAGTAGTACTCGTCGGGGCTGCCTCGGATGAGGCGCTCCTGATGAACCGCTTCGGCCGTGCGTTCGCGCGGCGGGGTTTCCGGAAGGGGACTGGGGGTGGGGCGATGCCTTGGTGGAACGGCGCACGCCGCGACCGCGACCGCTACAGCCGAGGCGAGTATCACCGCCACGCCTCCGCCCGGGTTGGATGCCATGTGTTCAGAGTAGCATATGGAGCCTGTAGTTTGTGCGGTGAAGCTGTGACTCTTGCTGAAGAAACCGGTTCGCGGTTCGCCCGGTAGCACGGAATCGACTTTATGGGCGC
>PUOW01000159.1 GCA_003552185.1 Spirochaetaceae bacterium | reverse complement strand
CTCGCCGCGGCGGCGGTTGCGCTGCGGCTCGGCGGCTGCAGCCTCTCGCAAGTCGCGGAGCTTTTGCCGCGGTTGCGCGGGGTTCCGGGGCGTATGATCACGGTAACAGGGCCGGAGCATCCCTTCAGCGTGATCGTCGATTACGCGCATACCCCGGCGTCGTTCGAGAAGCTGTTCCCGATGGTGGCGGCACGCACCTCGGGCGGCATCATTGCGGTGTTCAGCTCCGCCGGAGAGCGTGATCTCGAGAAGCGTCCGATACTCGGCCGCATCGCGGCCCGCTATTGCCGCATGGTTGTGCTCGCCGACGAAGACCCCCGAGGCGAGGAACCGATGGCGCTTCTCGAGGAGGTAGCGCAGGGCTGCAGGCACGAGCGCCCCCACTGGAAAGACGGAAAAGAGTTGGTGATGATCCCCGACCGCCCAACCGCAATTCGCGCCGCTTTGCGCGCGGCCGAATCGGGCGACACGGTACTGCTGCTCGGCAAGGGGCATGAGGGAAACATCATCTACGCAGACCACGCCGTCCCGTGGGATGAAGAGCGCGAGGCGCGCGAAGCGCTCGGCGAACTAGAGCAAGAGATACGGCAAAAGGACGGCGAACGATGAAGCGAGTGGAGTTGGCGGTGCTGTACGGCGGCCGTTCGGACGAGCACGAGGTGTCGCTACAGTCGGCCGGCTCAGTTATCCGCAACCTCGACAGCCGGCGGTTCTCGCTGACCCTCATCGGGATTAGCCGCGACGGCCGCTGGTACCTTCAGCCCGAGAGCTTGGTTGAGGCGGTGAAGGCGGGTGAAGCGATTGAAGGTGTACGGACGGCTCCGGAAACGCGGGTTTGCTGCACTCCGGTCGACGGGCTCAGCGTCGGGGGCGCAGCACTCGAGCTCGACTGTGTCTTTCCGGTTCTGCACGGGTCGTTCGGAGAAGACGGCACGGTACAAGGGCTCCTGGAGCTGGCCGGGACGGCGTATGTAGGGTCGGGTGTACTCGGTAGCGCCCTCGGGATGGACAAGGAACTCGTGAAGTATAGCTGGATCGCGCGCGGCCTACCGGTTGTTCCGTTTCTGCGCGTCACCGCTGCCGAGCTTTCGGAGCTGGACAGAGAAACCCTACCGGATGGTTTGGTCGAGCGCCTGGTCGAGCATCTGGGCGAGCATCCGTACTTCGTGAAGCCCGCCTGCGCGGGATCGTCGGTCGGGATTCATAGAGTTGAGTCGATAGGCGAGCTCAGCGATGCGCTGAGAGATGCGTTTCGATTCGACACCAAAGCGCTCGTCGAACCGAGCGTAGACGCGCGCGAGATCGAGGTTGCGGTACTCGGGAACCGCCGACCGCGCGCCTTCACCCCGGGCGAGGTCATCCCGACGCATACATTCTACGACTACGAAGCGAAGTACATCGATCCCGACGGCGCGCGGCTCGTGATCCCGGCGGAGCTCCCCGACTCAACGCTCGAGACCGCCCGAAAACTCGCGATCGAGGCATTTCGTGCCTCCGATGCCGCCGGCATGGCACGCGTCGATATGTTCTACGACAAGCGAAGCGAACAGCTCCTCCTCAACGAGATCAACACCATCCCGGGCTTCACGCGCATCAGTATGTATCCGCGTATGTGTACGCACGACGGTCTCGCGTACTCCGAGCTTCTGTCGCAGTTGGTTGATCTCGCGTTGGAACGCCATGCCGAGCGTCAGGCGCTCAACGCCGACGCCTGAGCCGGCACCAAACGCAGCGCCGATATCTCACCAGTGCTCGTACGACACAACTCGTTTGAAAGGGTGACGCGCCGGCGGTTCCGGAGCCTCGTCGGGGTGCCCGACTACCAGCAGCATCACGACTCGCATTGAGTACGGTATCGACAGCAAACTCTTGATTTCGTGCTCCCGAAAGGTGGTGACGACGCACGCGCCGAGCCCCTCGTGTTCGGCCTGCAACAGCATGAACGCCGCCGCAAAACTGAGATCTACAGGGTACGACAGCTGCCCGTTCGGCATCTTGTACTCGATATTAGTGGTGCATAGCGCAACAGTAACCGGCGCTTCGGTAATGTATTCCTGTCCGAACGCGGCTTCTTCGAGACCCTTGCGCGTATCGGGATCCTGCACCACGATAAAACGCCAGGCTTGACGATTTTTGGCCGACGGCGCACGCCGACCCGCTTCCAAAACGCGCTCAATCTGCTGATCGCTCAACGGCTCATCTGAGTATTTTCGGATGCTGACCCGCCGAGCGATCTCGGGAAGTAGGTCCATACGTGATTCCTCTCAATTACCCTCAGTTTACCTCGTGCTTGACTGCCCCGAACGTTTTACCTATCGTGATTTCGTAATGCGAAAACTCCTCCGGCTCGTGATGCTGAGTCTAACAGGTTCGGTATTGTTTTTACAGTCCTTACCCGCCGCTAATTCGCAACGCGCTGTGGAATTGCTCGAACGCTTCTCGGCAATGCACCCGCGCACCGAGGCCTCGACGGGTGAACGCAACGCGATCGACACCATCGTGTCCGAGTTGAATGGCCTTGGAATAGAGACGCGGCAAGAGGGTTTCGAGGATTTCGAGGGCGGACACTCGTTCTCCAGGGTGGTGCGAGCGCGGATCGAGGGCCGAACCGAGGAAGACCTGCTGATCCTCGTACCGATCGACCACGGGCGTAACCGCCCGGCCGAACAAGACGGCTCGGCGTCTTTGGCGCTTGCGCTTACGCTCGCCGAGCGATACCGAAACGAGACGCCTCCGTTGAACATCGAGCTCGTGTTTCTCGGCGCCGAACAAGGGCCTTTCGATAGACACCCCATGGGCACACGAGCGATTCTGCGCGAGTTCTTTGCGGAGCGTCCGAGTTTTGCGCTGTACCTCGACCTCCGCGCACCCGGCGGAGGGCTCGCGATTGAGCACGGTTCGGACGGAAACGTCGCTCCCTCTTGGCTCGTAGAGGCCGCCCTCTCCGGCGCTCATGCGAGTGCTGTCCCGGCGACCTTTCCCGGAACGCTCGGGCACCTCCATCGCGCCGGCGTAACAACAACCAACACCCCGGTGGGTCGTTATCTCGAGGCTGAGTTGCCGGCGCTGGGCTTGTACGCCGACGGCAGCGCCGCCCCCGGGACCGGCGCACGTGGGCTCGGGCTGAATCACCGCGACCGCGAGCACCACGAGTTCGAGGAGGAGGCTTGGCTCGCGGAGGTTCTCGAGGTGGTTGAAGGTATCATCGAGCGCAGCGCCGGCGGTGTGGATGCGCAATGGGATCGTCATTACGTGGTGTTCGAGCTCCCGGGTCGACATATCGTGATACCCGAAACCGTGCACGTCATCGTTGTGTGGGTAATCGCCGCCGCGATGCTGCTGTACGGCATGACCTACCGTGCGCGCCTCACTCGGTACCTGCGCTCGCTGCGGCGTAATCTCTGGAGCATTCCGGTTCTGTTTCTTCTGGTGTTCGGGTTTCTGGCGCTCTCAACGGTGGCTCTCGAGCGCCTCCTCGAGCTTCGAGGCTTCCCTACCCTCTGGCAGTTCTACCCCGTGCCGTTTTTCGTGATGAAACTCACACTCGCAATCTTTCTGTTCGCGACGGTTTTCCAACTCGCGTTCCGCCTGCCGTTCTCTAAACACGGTAGCTTCTACTCCGCGGCCGCGATTCTCGTACTCATGGTACTGGTGATCGTGATGGCCGGAGTCAGCATATCGTTCAGTTACTACTTCCTCTGGGCCTTAATCTGCGCGTTTTTGTTCTCGATAACGCGCCGAAAGGCCTTGATGCCGCTCTGGCTGCTGCTTGCTCCGTTATGGTTCTTGGTTGCCGCGGCAGTGGTATTCGCGCGCCCGGAGCTCGGTGCGGTTCGCGCTCTCTTGCTCTCTCCCGTGCGCGGCAACGCGATCCTGGCGCTCGTTATCCTGCCGTTCATTCTGATGCTGGTGCGAATCGACTTTCTCCTAAGCCCGCCGTCTCCGGGCAAGGCGCTGTTCAGTCTCAAACTGCTCTCGGCAGTTACCGGGGTAACCTCGGCGGCGTTTATCGCGTTTGTGGTGGTGATTACGCCGTTCGAGGAGGGGCGCCCGCAGCCGATCGAGCTGCAGGAGCGTATCTCGTTTGCGGAGCAAGCGCGTACTATTCGCGTAACGAGCCAGGCGCCGCTGCCGGCGCTGCGCTTGGCGGTCGGCGGCGAGCTTCACACAATAGAGGCAGGGCGCAGGCGCACCGAGATAGACACCGCACAACTACCCGAACCGGTAGACGGCCGGCTCACAAAGCAAGCGTTTCTCGATCGTGTGCAGCATCGAGTACTGCTTGAGCCTGAGCGACCGTTCGACGACCTCACGGTTCGGCTCCGAGCATCCGAGAGCTTTTTGCTGTTCGATGCAAACTTCCCGTACCGTATGTCGGACGACGGCACCGCGGCCGAGATCTATATCGGGACACTGCCGCCGGTACCGGTTGAGGTGGAGTACACCGTGCCGGCGGGTGTTGCGATCGAAACCGGTATCGACGCCGCTTGGTTCGACCTTTCTCAGCCATATCACCTTGGAAACGGACACATAGCGGTGAGTGCGATCTCCCGTATTACTCAGATACTCGAGCCGGTGGAGTAGCCCTGCAATGGCCGAGCCTGTTTGGTTCCATGTCGATATGGACGCGTTCTACGCCTCGGTCGAGCAGCTCGACAATCCCGAGCTACGCAATCGCCCGGTAATCGTGGGCGGCAGGCCCGGCGGCCGCGGGGTAGTTTCGGCGTGTTCCTATGAAGCCCGTGCATACGGCGTTCACTCGGCACAACCGGTCACGCGTGCGTACGAACTCTGCCCGGAAGGGGTGTTTCTGCCGGTGCGAATGCAGCGCTATCGCGAGCTTTCGCACCAGATTATGCAGATTCTCGGTGATTACAGCCCGGTGGTGCGACAAGTCTCGATCGACGAGGCCTTCCTCGATATGACCGGCACCGAGCGGTTACTCGGCACGCCGCTCTCGGCGGCAGAAGAACTCAAGAAACGCGTACGCCGCGACACCGGGCTCACGGTCTCGATCGGGATCGCGCCGAGCCGATACCTTGCAAAGCTCGCGTCGGGCTACGACAAACCCGACGGTCTGTTTCGAATACATCCGGGCGAGGAGCTCGATTTCACCGCGAATCTACCGCTTTCGAAGCTTTGGGGCGTCGGGAAGCAGACGCGCCGCCGCCTCGAGCGCTTCGGCATCAACACGGTACCGCAGTTGCGCGCGCAATCAATCGAGGAACTCACGCGACTATTTGGAGAGGCCGGAGCCGCTTACCTTTATCGCTCCTCACGCGGAATCGACCCTGGAGTATATCACGAACACGTCAAGACACACTCGGTCAGCTCCGAGACAACGTTCGAGCATGATATCGAGTCGCGTGAGACGCTCGAGAGCGTACTGCTTGAGCTCGCCGACGGCGTCTTGTTTCGCCTGCGTTGCGAAGGCGGCAGCTCGCGCGTCGTGACGCTGAAACTGCGATTCCAGGACTTCAGTACCAAGACCGCGCGCGTTACCCGCAGTAGGCCGGTGCGGTCACTCGAGGAGCTTTACGACTCGGTGCGCGGACTGCTCGACCGTCTCTATCCCCAGCCCCGCCCGGTACGCCTCCTCGGGGTGGGGCTCGACAACGTGACCTTCGACGACCGCGCCGAGCAGGGCGAGTTGTTCGAGGATCGCGGGGAGCGGCAACGGCGGGTGGAGGAAACCGTTTTTGCGCTGCGCCGGCGCTACCGGAATCTCCCGATTCGCAAGGCGCGCAATATCGAAGACCACAATCATAATCGGTGAGCGCAGGGTACGCCGCCGCGACCGAGATATCTCACCGAGATATCTCACGAAACTCGACACGCGCGAAACTCGACAGTGTCGCCGGGGTTTGCTACAGTACCGAGCTATGATACGAATGAACGAGCATTATCGAAAACTGCAGTCGTCTTATCTGTTCAGTGAGGTCGCGCAGAAGGTCGCGACCTTCCAACAGAACAACCCCGATACCGACGTCATAAAGCTTGGAATAGGCGACGTCACTCGCCCGCTGCCCCCGAGCATTGTGGCGAGCCTACAGAAAGCGGTACAGGAGATGTCGCAACCCGGCACCTTTCGGGGATACGGCCCCGAGCAAGGCTACGGGTTTCTTCGGGAGGCGATCGCACGCGAGGAGTTTCAGGCTCGTGGGGCGCAGATCGAGCCCGACGAGATCTTCGTGAGCGACGGAACCAAGTGCGATATCGGAAACTTTCAGGAGCTCTTTGCTCAAGACCTGCGCGTCGCGATCGGCGACCCGGTATACCCGGTATACCTCGACACAAACGTCATGGCGGGGCGCACCGGTAAGTTCACGGACGGGCACTACGAGGGAATCCATTACCTTAGATCGACACCGGAGAACTCGTATATCCCCGCGCCGCCGCGCGAAGAGGTAGATCTTATCTATCTTTGCTTCCCGAACAATCCCACCGGCGCGGTCGCGACGCGCGAACAGCTCGCCGAGTGGGTGGCGTACGCGCATGAGCACCAAGCGCTCATTCTCTTCGATGCCGCCTACGAGGCGTTCATTCGCGACCCCGAACTGCCGCGCTCTATCTTCGAGATAGAGGGTGCCGACCGGGTGGCGGCAGAGTTCCGCAGCTTCTCGAAAACCGCGGGCTTCACCGGAACACGCTGCGCTTATACCATCGTACCGAAAGCGGTGCAGGTGTTCGATTCCAACGGCGAACCGCACGCCCTGCATACGCTCTGGAACCGGCGGCACAACACCAAGTTTAACGGCGTTGCCTATCCGGTACAGCGCGCGGCCGAGGCACGCTTCAGCGAGCAAGGCAAGCGTGAGGTAGCCGAGTTGATCTCGTATTATCTCGGGAACGCCCGTATTATTCGGGAAGCGGTCGCCAAAATCGGGTACCGCTGCACCGGTGGAGAGAACTCGCCGTATATCTGGGTGCAAACCGGCGGAAGCGCGTGGGAGTTTTTCGATCGAATTCTATCGAAGGCCGGAGTGGTGGTGACGCCCGGAATTGGGTTCGGGCCCTCGGGCGAAGGTCATGTACGCATCAGCGCGTTCAATGACCGCGAGAAGGTTGAGCAGGCGATGGAACGCATAACGTCCGCGCTATAGCGCGCGGGCGGTTTCCCGCCGCGTTTGTAGCACCGCGCGTTTGCGGCACCGCCGGCGCGCCTCGCGCTCTCCGGGGCTCAGTACAGGTGCCCCATCTTTGCCTTTTTGGTGTTCAGATAGAACCGGTTATGCTCGGTGGGAGCGGTTACCACCGGGATACGCCCCACCACGCGGACTCCGTCGGCGGACAGCTTCTCGATTTTGTCGGGGTTGTTGCTCATCAACTCAACCGAGGAAACCCCCAACATGTTGAGAATCGCGGCGGTCACACGATAGTCGCGCGCCTCGGCCGGATAGCCGAGCGCGTGATTAGCCTCCACCGTATCAAGCCCCAGATCTTGTAACCTGTACGCCTTCAGTTTGTTCAGCAGCCCGATTCCGCGCCCCTCCTGACGCATATACACGATTGCGCCACACTCGGCAGAACCGAGATAGCGCAACGCGAACTCCAACTGCTCGCGGCAGTCGCAGCGCAACGAGCCCCATACATCTCCGGTATGGCACTCGGAATGCACTCTAACCGGGCAGTGTTCCACACCTCGCACGTCGCCCTTCACGATCGCGGTGTGCTCAAAACCGCCGGCGCGCTCAAGAAATCCGTAGAGCGTAAAGTTACCGTAGCGCGTGGGAAAGTCTATGTTCGCCACGAGCTCTACGCCGGCGGTATCGTGCGAGGCCCCGGACGGAAGATCCCGCGGCTCCGGCGCAATCTTATAGAAGAGATTAGGGTCGTCCTCAATGCGCTTTCGCCACTCCCCGGCGGCGTACAACCCATTGCCGGACGCCCCATTGCCGGACGACCGGTTCCCGTTGGTACCGTGCGCGCTGTGCCCGTTTCCGTTACCGTTTCCGTTATGCCCGTTGCCGGCTCCGCTCTCGGATTGGTGTTGATACTTCATGGCTCCCGACTGAACAACTGATGTTTAACTTCGTCAGCCTTACAATAGCGATGATTACGAACAAAGTCAAATTACGAGGGTTGCCGTACCGGGGACCTTCCGCTACACTCCGAGCAAAAGTTGGAGTTAAGATGCCGAGTTCAATTTCGGTGGTCGTCAGTTACGCCCAAAGCCTCGACGGCCGGGTGGCGACCGCCACCGGGGCCTCTCGCTGGATATCGTGCCCCAAGAGTTTGGAGTACGCTCACGTGCTACGGCGCGACAACGACGCGATACTCGTCGGAATCGGAACCGTGTTGAGCGACGATCCGTTGCTCACCTGCAGACTGCCGAACGCGCGCTCACCGCGGCGAATCGTGCTCGATTCCTCGCTTCGCATTCCGCTGGACTCTCAGATCGTCCGCACCGCATCCGAGGTTCCTACCACGGTGTTTTTCGACCGAGACGCGCAGGGCGTCGACGCGGCTCGCATCGCGTCGCGCATTGCGTCGCTCAGGAACCACGGCGTTGAGCCGGTACCGGTTTCGCGTAACCGCGAAGGCTTGCTATTGACCGCGGTACTCGAGCAGCTAAACGCGCACGGCCTCCGCTCGGTGTTTGTGGAGGGCGGACCCGGCGTGATCACGGCGTTTCTCAAAGCAGACCTCGTCGACGAGCTGCACCTCGTTGCGGCACCGATTGTGATCGGCTCCGGGGTTGCGGCGGTCGGAGAGTTGGGGGTTGCGACGCTCGAGCAAGCGCCTCGATTCGAGACGGTCTCGGTATCGCAATTAGGAGAAGACCTACTATGGCTACTGCGAAAACCGAAGCACAACCGCTGAATACACGGGCGCTGTACTTCGTGGCCCCCGGACGCGTGGAGCTGCGCGAGCTCGAGCTCGTGTGCGGCTCCGCCGGCCAAACCTTCGTTCGATCGAGGCTGGCCGGGGTAAGCCACGGCAGCGAACTGCTTTACTTTCGAAATCAGATGCCCGCGCAGCTCGAGGGAGAAACCCTCACCGCCCTCGCCGGCGGCGGAGGGTATCCGATTCGCTACGGCTATATGAACGTCGGCGAAACCGAGGACGGACGACGGGTCTTTGCGTTTCAACCGCATCAAGAGGCATTTTGCGCCGAAGAACACGAGCTCCTCGAGCTCCCTGACAACCTCTCAGACGACGACGCGGTCTTGCTCCCGAGCGTTGAGACCGCATTGAGCGTACTGCACGACGCCGCGCCGGTGCTCGGAGACGTGGTGGCGGTTTTCGGTCAAGGGGTCGTGGGCTTGCTCGTCGCCGAGCTCCTGCGCCGCAGCGGCGTCTCCACGGTGCTCGCGATAGACCCGATAGAGTCGCGCCGAGCGCGCTCCGAAGCACTCGGCTGCCCGGCGTTCGCGCCGGACGATCCCGAGCTCTTCACGCAGATCGCCGAGGTGAGTGCGGGACGCGGCGTCGATATCGCGATCAATACCAGCGCGCAGGAGGCGGCTCTGCAGCAGGCAATTGAGGCCACCACAACGCACGGCGCTGTCGTAGAGGCCTCATGGTACGGAACGAAACCGGTCTCTCTGCTGCTCGGTGAAACGTTTCACCGCCGGCGCATCACGCTCAAAAGCAGTCAGGTATCGCGCGTAGCTCCGACACTCGCCGGCCGCTGGTCTAAACAAAGGCGCTTAGAGACCGCGTCGGCGCTTTGCGGCGAGCTCCGGCCGAGCAAGTACATAACGCATCGCTATCCGCTCGCGCGCGCACAGGAAGCCTTTGAGCTGCTTGATACCGAGCCCGAGAGGGTGCTGCAACTCGTTTTCGAGATCGAGAAATGAAACAAAGAGAGAGAAACAAAGGAGAACCGAAATGTTCAAGACTGGTGTTATCCGACCGCTCAACGCGCACCATTTCCTTCGCGGCGATTTCGGACCGGAGTCCGAGCCGCACACCCATCCTTATGAGATCGAGTGGATACGCACCGCTCATGAGCTCGACGAGAACGGGTTCTCGACCGATATCGCGGCTATGGAACACACCCTCGAGTCGGTGCTCGGCGAGATCGACAACAAACTGCTGAACGACCTCCCGTTCTTTCAAAGTCGACAGACGAGTCTCGAAAACCTCGCCTGCTACTTGGCCGAACGCCTCGACGAAGCGCTTCCGCAGCCCGGCTCGGCAAACGAGATCAAGATATGGGAGTCGAAGACTGCGTGGGCGTCGTACGACTGGTAACGCCGCCGACCGACAACGCCAAGACCGGCGGGCATATCTACAACGCGCGCGTTGCCGAGATACTTGGGGGCAACGGCGCGCTGCATCAATGCGTGGTGCCGCCGGGGGCAATCGGTGATTGGCTTCGCCGCACGGCCGCTCGGCCAAACTCACCGGGCGACCCGCCGGTGATCGTCCTCGATAGTTTGTATATCTCCGCGGCGCGCGCGTTACACGCGGCCCGGGCCGATGATCGTGTAGCTCGTCAACGCTGGCTACTGCTCGCGCATCTTCTGCCCACGCAGGAACACGACGGCGAAGACGAGCGCCGCGCCGAGGAAATCGCACTTCCGCTGTTCGACGGAGCGATTGCGCCGAGCCGGTATATGCGCGAGCTGCTGCGCCGTCGAGGGGTGCCGGGGCAGCGGCTCTACGCCTGCCCGCCCGGAACCGATCTGCCGAGCGCCACTGCGCGGGCTACCGACACTGCGAAAGCCACCGCCACTACCGCCGGCCGCGACCACAACAGCCACAGTTCCAAGCCGGTTCAGATTCTTACGGTCGCAAACTGGATCCCTCGGAAGAATCTCGAAGGCGTGCTCGACGCTCTAGAGCAGCTCAAGGAGCTCTCGTGGCAGTGGAAAATCGTAGGGCACGCCGCACAGGAGTCGCGCTACGCCGACCGGTTGAAACAACGCATCGCGGCGAGCCCGGTCGGCGAACGCGTTGCAACACTTGGAACGCTGGAGTTCGGCGAACTCGATGCGGTCTGGAGAGAAACCGAGGTGTTTGCGCTCGCAACGCGCTTCGAGAGCTACGGAATGGTGTTCGCCGAGGCATTGAGCTACGGCGTGCCGGTTGTGGCGCCGGAGATCTGCGCGGTGCCGGAGATTGTGGCCAACGGAGTAAGCGGCATCCTGTACGACCCCGCGCACCAAGACGGGTTGCGAAACGCGCTCCGGTCGCTGATAGAGAACCCCGCTCGCCGCCGGAGCCTATCCTCAGGCGCGCGTGCCGAGGCACAGCGGCTTACGAGTTGGCAGCAGACCGCGGAGTGCTTCTTGGCGGCTTGTAGTGAGTAGCGAAACGCGGCGATCTCAGGTGGTCGGCGCCTCGTCGTTTCAACTGTTGCTCGCCGGACAGATCACCTCGAAACTCGCGCATTCGGTCTTTCTGATTACCCTCACGCTGTATCTCAAGCAGTTGACCGACTCCGCCTCGGTAATGGGGGCCGCGCAGGTGCTGTCTTATCTGCCGGCGCTTGCACTTGGTCCGTTCGCGGGGGTGCTCGTAGACCGGGTCGATCGCAAGCGCCTGCTGGTGGGTTCCGATCTTGCGCGGGGGCTCGCGATTGCTGCGGTTGCGCTCCTCTCGCGCGAGGCGGGCGGCTCGGTCGCTCTGCTTTTTGTCCTCGCCGCGGTGGTCAGCGTCGCGCAGGTGGTGTTTCTGCCGACGGTGCAAGCCGTTCTGCCGGACGTCGTCACGGAGCAGAAGCTACGCTCGGCGAACGCGGTTCGCGGAGCCGGCGTTCAGCTCTCGAACCTCGCCGGAAATGCTGTCGGCGGGGTGTTGTTCTCGATCCTCGGGGGGCCGCTTATTCTGTTGTGTACCGGAGCCACCTTCGTTGTTTCGGCGGTGCAAGAGCAACTTATGCGGATCCCGCGGCGGCCGCGCGGAACAGCCGCCGGCGGAGTTGCCGGGCAAACACGCTCGGCCTTCCGTTACCTCCGCGTCCGCCGCGGCACCGCGCTCGCAGTGCTGACGCACGGCGTGGTCGGCCTCAGTTTTCCGCCGCTGCTGTTGGCGCTGCCGTTCGTGGTGATAGACGACCTTGGGCTCTCCGAGACGTTTTTCGGAATCTATCTCGCGGTTGTACTCGCCGGCGGAATCGTCGGCTATCTGTGGTACGCCCGACGCCGCTCGCCTCCCCCGGGCTCACAGGGTTCTCCGGCCGAGGAGTACCGAATCCTCCGACGAGGCTTCGCCGTCCTCGCGATCGGCGTGCTCGCCGCCGGTGCCCGCACCACCGCTCCGATGCTCTTCCCGGCTTTCGCAGCGGCCGGGCTCGGCGCCGGAATGGTGAACCTCGCGCTCATCACCACGCTGCAACGGCGCACGCCGGCGGCGCGTCGCGGACGGGTGTTCGGCGTTTACGAAACGGTTGCAGCGGCTGCCTCGGCGCTTGGGTTCGGGGTATTCGGGCCGATTGTGGAGCTGATGCGACAGCGGCTCTCGATCTTGGTGCTGGCCGTCGGGGCGGTGTTGGCGATCTACGCCGTGGTGGTTCTGCGAATGCCCGCAGCCCGCAGTTTCTTCTCAGGCGGTGTGCGCCGCGATCTCAACAGCCCCGATCACGCCTGACTCGAGAACTCGGGGAGCGTCTGCAGATACTCGGTGAAGCGCCGGTATTCGTGTTGCAGGCGGGAGAACGCTCGTTCGGCCGTTTCCGCAGTCTGCTCGCGGCCTGCAGTCTCAAGCTCCTCGGCCGCGTCGCCGAGACCGGGCGCGACGAGGCTTCGGGCTCCGCCCTTGATGGCGTGAGCGCCGCCTCGCACCTGGTCCCAGTCTTCGCCCGGGATTGCTTCCGCCAGGCGCTCGAACTCGGCCTCGGTTTGCGTGCGAAACTTCCCGACCACCCGCACCACGACCTCGGTCTTCCCCATGAAAGCCTCAATCGCGGCGGGCAGATCGAACACATCCCCGCTTTCGGTGGCTTCTGCCTCGGTATCTTGCGCCGCGGCATCCTGTGCCGTGGCCTCTTCGGCACCGGTATCTTGCGCCTGAGCCGAGGCTTCGGCTTCGGCTCCGGCCTCAGCGGGCATCTCGTGTCGCTCGCGACTCAGGAGCCAACGGCGCAACAGCGGCACCACGTCTCGGCTCTTGAACGGCTTGCTGAGGAAATCGCTCATACCGGCATCGAGGCAGCGCTCACGTTCTTCGCGGATGGCGTTCGCGGTGACGGCCACGATCGGAACGGTAGGGTCAAACTCCCGAATCGCGCGCGTGGCTTCATACCCGTTGAGGCGCGGCATCTGCACATCCATGAACACCAGGTCAAACCCGCCGCTTCGCACCATCTCCACCGCCTCTTGACCGTCGGCGGCGACCTCGGTCGCGTATCCGAGCTTCGTAAGGATGGTTTGAAACAGCTGCTGATTCACCGGGTGATCCTCGGCGATTAGCAGCGTGTACTCGGCGCTCGCAGTTTCGCCAGGCGCCTGCGCTCCCCCTCCCGCCGGCGCCGCTTTCTGTGCGGTATCGTGTTGCGGCATTCCGGGTTGCGCCGCGCTCGGCCGCTCGGCCGCCGGCGGCTCGGGCGTTGCGTCACGGTGCCGCTCGCGGGCCTCGTCGGCTCCTCCCTCGAAAGCGCCGTCTCGGGCCCCATCCGGCTCGTCGAGCTCTTCGAGCTCTTCGATTTCTTCAAGCTCTTCGATTTCTTCAAGCTCTTCGGGCTCTTCAAGCTCCTCTACGAGCTCAACTGCTTCGTCGTCGAACGACTCCGGCAGTTCTACCCCGGCGCCGCGCGCCTCGCCGGCGCCCGATTCGGGTTCCAAAGCGCTCGGCTCCATGGCGTCGGCCTCGGTCTCGGTTAAGCGCCTCAGAGTGTCGTACAGCTCGCGCCACTTTACCGGTTTGCTGAGGTACGCCTGAAACCATTTCAGTAGTTTCATCTTAGCTTCCGGCGCACTCTTGCCGGTGGGGCTCAGCAGCACAAGCTTGGTGTCGCTCAGCCGGCCATCGGACTTGATCTCACTCGCGAGCTGCCAGCCGTCGATCCCGCTCAAGTGTTGGTCTATGAGCGCGATATCGAACGGCCGTCCGGATTCCAACCCCTCGCGGAACACCCGAATCGCCTGTTCGCCGGACCGGGCGTACGCGGTGCTCGCACCCCATCCCTGCAGATATCGCTTCAAGACCGCGGCGGCGACGCGGCTATCGTCGACGATCAGCACGCGCAGGCCCTCGCAAACCGGCTTGAGCTCCATCCGATCCGGTGCCGCGGTGTCGGGGGTGCGCAGCGGAACGCGGAACCAGAATCGCGAGCCCTTCCCTTCTTCGCTACTGACGCCGAGGCGGCCCTGCATCATCTCGACAAGATTCTTCGAAATCGAGAGCCCGAGCCCGGTGCCGCCGAACCTCCGAGTGGTGGACGAATCAACCTGACTAAACGCGTGAAATAGCAGCTCGCGCTTCTCTTCCGGAATCCCGATTCCCGAGTCGATCACCTCGAAATGTATCGTCCGAGCGCCGTCCCGAGCGAGTGCCGGGCGAACGCGAATGAAGATGTATCCCGCGGCGGTGAACTTAACCGCGTTGTTGAAGAGATTGACGATGATCTGCCGCAATCGCACCGGATCTCCCGAGATCACCTGCGGCAGATCGGGATCGATGAAGGTCACCACCTCGAGCCCTTTCTTGTGTGCCTCGAGGCTTACCATATCGACCGCATCCTCGGTCATCGTGAAGAGATCGAACTGTATGACCTCGAGCGACAGCTTGCCGGCCTCGATCTTGGAGAAATCCAGAATGTCGTTGATGAGCCCGAGCAAGACCTCGGCCGAGAAGCGTATCTGCTCGCCGTACTCGCGCTGCTCGGCATCGAGCTGCGTGTCGAGCAGAAGCTCGGTGATGCCGGTGATGGTGTGCAGCGGCGTGCGAATCTCGTGACTCATGTTCGCGAGGAACGCGGATTTGGTTTTGGTGGCCTTCTCGGCGGTATCTTTGGCCTGCTTAAGCCGCGACTCGGCGTCTTTTTCCTCGGTTACGTCCTCTACAAGCGCGAACAGCAGCCGGCGATCGGAGTCATCCGAGGGCCCGGCCGAGGCCGCCGCGAGCGAGATCTTCCACCACGGCTTGCGCCCCTCCCGAACCTGCCGCCGTACCCACAGCCTGCGGGTCTCGGCGGTGTCCTGCGCTATCGCTTGTATCGCGAACTCCACCCGAGAAGCGTCTTCGCCGACCAGAAACGAGCTGAAATCGGCCCCCTCGGGTGAGCCGCGCCCTTCCGTGAGGCCATGAAACGCATCGTTGGCGTACTCAACGCGGCCGGAGCGCGAGAGCAACACCATCCCGACCGGCGAGTTGGCGAACGCCGCAGCAAACTGTTCCTGATACCGAAGTGTCATACGCCCACTGTCATACGCCCACTGTCACACGTTAGAAGTTCATACGCAGTACCTCGGTCGCTTTCTTGAGAATCCACTCAGGCTTCAGAGGTTTGATAATATAACTGCTGACACCGAACTTCAGCGCCTCAACCACGGTCTCTTTCTTGGAGAGCGCCGAAAGCACGATTACCGGAAGCTTCAGTTGCTGCTCCTTGAGGTGCTGCAGCACCTGAAATCCGTTCATCTCGGGCATCATGAGATCGAGAAAAACTAAATCGAAGGACTCGATATCCGCCGATGATACGAACTCCTGACCGTTATTGAATGCCTGCACCTTAAACCCGGTGTCGGCAAACGCGGTATCGATGAGTTCCTGAATCACGATATCGTCGTCGACGATCGCAACCTTCACTTCGCGGTCTATCTCGCCAAGTCCTTGCTCAACCGTCTTCTCGGCCTCGAACTTCATATCGAACGACTCGCCGCCCTCCTTCTTGGGCGCGTCGCTCTTGAAAAAATCTTCCTGTACTACGCTATGCTCGCCGTCGAGATAGCTTCCGGCCTTCTTGCCGAGCAGGCCGTCCATCGCGCGTTCAATGTTGTTCGTAACCTCGATCTCACGGTAACTGTCGCGCGAAGATACGAACTCGGCCACATACTCGTTGTTGGTGAGAATCTTCACGAACCGAGGCTTGGTTTTGGTGTAGTTCAGAATGTTGCTCAGCAGCATGCCCAGCTTAACGCTATCGTCTTCGCTGATCTCGACGTGGGGCATAATCAACAGCACCCGCGGCGTCTCAACATCATAGAGATCCATGAGTTCCGAGATCTTATACTTGAGGAGCTCTATCTTTTCTTTGTTGAGGCCTTCCGAGACCTCAACAAACAGAATTTCGTCGTTGAAGTGCGCCTCGATGATGCAGGGGGTGTTGTCGAGATCGAGGCTTACCTCGAGTATATCGGACACCGTTCGCAGCAGAGAATCTACCTTGATCGGCTTCGTGAAAAACTTCTTTACTCCATACTTGGCGACCTGCATCAGCTTCTGGCGATCGATCCGTGCTGAGCACATGATTACCGGCGTGTCGGCGACGTTCGGATCGCTTCGCTTCTTCTCGAGCAACTCAATCGAGCTGTTGCGCGATAGGTAGTAATCCATAATAACGAGATCCGGCATATGCTGACGCATCTTCACCGAGCCGTCTAAGCCGTTGACCGCAGCCGTAACCTCGAAACCGTACTCGCTCAGCTTCTGCTTCAGAAAGTCGCGAAAGAGCTGTGACTCATCGATAACGAGAATCTTCTTCATTTCGACCGCCTCTTTTTGTTCTCAAGTTATACGTAGATTCGACGGAAGTTTCAACTCCGCCGTTTCGGTTGCTTGCAGAGTCACCCAACCGTACGCCCCGGCCACCCGCGCTCGCACGGCCGCACGGCCGCACACGCCAATTGACAGCCCACGCCGAACTCAGCTAGGATCGCGATCTGACAAGGTACAGTATGCAGCATAACAGCCTCACCGTGACTCAGCAACTCGAATCGGCGCTTGCTGCGCCGTTTTCTTCGGACTCGGACTGGAGCGCCGAGGATTACTCCCGTGTTTTGTACCGTTTGATCCTTTCCGCGTCCGGCTGGCGCACCGTTTTTGCCGCAAGCGGCGACGAGCATGACCGCACTCCGCTTATCGGTGAACCCTATCGTCTACTCGCGTGTTTCGCCGCCGATGCCTTCGCCGCGTTCCTCGCGCGGCGGCTCGAACGCCCGGCCCGTGTAGCGGTCGCGACCGACGCTCGACCCACCGGAAGGCTGATCGGCGCGATTACGGTGCGAACGCTGATAGCCCGAGGGCACGATCCGGAGTACCTCGGAATAGCGCCGACCCCCCAGGTGCTCGCCTACAGCGCAAGCCGGCACGACCTCGATGCGTTCGTCTGCATCACCGCGAGCCACAACCCCATCGGTCACAACGGCTTCAAATTCGGGCTCAACGACGGAGGAGTCCTCGGCGTGGAGCAGGCGCAGACGCTCACCGCGGAGTTTCGCCGGATGCTCGAGTCGAGCGCCGAGCGCGGTGCCGCGGTGCGGAGAGCGGCCG
>PUOW01000210.1 GCA_003552185.1 Spirochaetaceae bacterium | reverse complement strand
GTAGAGGCCGGCGCGTCGTTCATCGTGACCCCCGGATTCAACCCCCGCGTGGTCGAGTACTGTGTACGGAACGGCATCGCGATCACGCCGGGCGTCAACGACCCAAGCGCGGTGGAGGCGGCGTTGGAGTACGGCTTAACGGTTTTGAAGTTCTTCCCGGCCGAGGCGTCCGGCGGCACCGCGATGCTCAAGGCGCTCGCCGGGCCGTACGGCGCGGTGCGCTTCATTCCGACCGGCGGAGTGAGCACCGCCAATCTCGAGCAGTACCTCACGCTCAAGAACGTAGCTGCGGTCGGCGGGAGCTGGATGGTACCCGGCGACCTAATCGCCGCCGGGGAGTTTGAGGCTGTCGGTCGGCTCACCCGCGAAGCGGTACAGCTCGTGCGCGAGATCCGCGGCTAACCGAAAATTCGGAGGAGATGGCGCTCGAGAATATTTTCGGTCACGTTTTCTCCTACTACCGCGGCGTTTCGCTTCAGCGCGTCTAGGTAGCGGTCGCCCATCTCGGCCGCTACCTTGTACCCTACGTGCAGTAACTGCCGAAGGTGCGGATTAAACTCCGGCTGATCGGGCAGATGACGCAGCGCTGAGGCGAACTGTTCACCCGACCACGCACCGACGGTTTCAACACTCGGCAACTTCGAGGCATCGATATCGATCACCGAGGCGTACGGCGCGGCAAGCTCATCGAAGCGCCCGTACGCCTGCGCGTAGACCTCTTTCGCGAGTTCAAGCCCATCGTTACCCGAGACCGCCAAGCCTATCAGTTCCTCGAGCCATGTTGTGCCGGCGGTCTTGAGATGCAACCCCGCGCCGGTCTTCTGTACCGCCTCGCGCATCGGTGCGTAGATCGAGAACTTGTCGCTGCCGCTATGCACGCTGAGCTTAAGCGTTTCCGGCAGCCCAAACTCCTCGACGGCATACGCGATCACCGCGAGGTCCTGCTCGAACTCCTGCGAAAACCGGGTGAGGTCGCCGACGTAATCAACTCCCTTGTTGAAGCGTCCGGTGAACTTCGGCGCGATCGTTTGGATCGGGATCCCTTCCTCGGCCACCGCCGCGAGAATGAACAACATCTCAACCGGCGTTTGCGGCCGTTCGGTCTCGTCCATAGAGATCTCGAAGATGCAGTTCTCGGCCCCCTTCTGCTCGGCTATGCGACGATAGATCTTGCCCGCCTCTTGCACCGCAAGGAGGAACGTCTCGGCGATCTGTGTGATCTGCGCCGCGCTCACCTCCAGCGGCTCGGAGATCCCGGGTATCGTGATCGCGCCCATGCGCGCGGCCTGCTTATCGGTAAACGCGCGAATCGCGTCCGGCGAAGCCTCCCGGCCGATAAAGGACGCGACATCGATCGTGAAGAAATCGCTGTGCGGAATGTAGGGGTCCACGGTATCGAGCGCGATATGGTCGGCGTCGACATAGTAGCCATGGCTCCAGCCGCGCGCCGCAACTGCCGAGTCGGCCTCTTGTCGCACACTTTCGGGCCCGGTTCCAACCGTTTTATGCTCGCGGTTGGATTTGTTCCAGACCGGAACCACCTCTATCCCTCGCCGGCGAGCTTCCTCAAAAGCAGCCAGCTGAGCCTCACCTTGAACTCCGAAACGGTCGCCCACACCCATCGAAAAACGCTCTAATCGCATCTCTGCACCCCTGATCTCACCGTTCCCGGCTTTCGTTATGGTTTGAGTTTCAAAGGTATCAGAAATCACACCCCGGCGCAATTGCGCGCGGCCCACGCCGTGTGAGCCCGCGCCGTGTGAGCCCGCGCCGTGTGAGCCCGCGCCGTGCCCGGGCCGCGGTCGGGCCGCGGTCGGCGGTACGGGTGCTTGTCGGTCTGCGCCTCAGGCCTCGGTGTACGCCCCCTCGTCGTCGTCGGCGACAGCTCCGCCGGCCGCACCGTGCTCGACTATTGCGGCGGGTGCCCGCGCGCCGACCGCGATCCGCTCAACGGCGCCGCCGTTGCCCTCGGTGAGCCCGCGGCGGTCCGGAAGGAGGTGGTTTGCAGTGCCGTCGAGCCGGAAGAACGCAACGGTGTCGGTGAGGTGCACCGCCTGGCTGTTGAGCTCCTCGGAGGTGGAGGCCATCTGTTCGGCGGCCGAAGCGTTCTGCTGTATCACTTGATCGAGCTGCGCGAGCGCCTTGTTGATTTGATCGGCACCGGAGTTCTGCTCCGCGCTCGCCGCCGCAATCTCCTGCACGAGCTCCGCGGTCTTCTTGATGTCGGGCACGATTTGCTTCAGCATCTCGCCCGCCTGCTCGGCGACACCGACGCTCCGTTCCGACAACTCGGATATCTCGGCCGCGGCTTTCTGGCTGCGCTCGGCGAGTTTGCGCACCTCGCTCGCGACCACCGCAAAACCCTTACCGTGTTCACCCGCGCGCGCGGCCTCGATCGCCGCGTTGAGCGCGAGGAGGTTAGTGTTGCGCGCGATCTCGTCGATGATCGAGATCTTCTCGGCGATCTCTTTCATCGCGGCAACGGTTTCCTCCACCGCAGCACCCCCCTGCTCGGCGTTCTCGGCGGATTTCTGGGCGATCTTGTCGGTCTGAAGCGCGTTATCGGAGTTCTGCCGGATATTCGAACCCATCTGCTCCATCGAGGACGAAACTTCCTCCGCCGAGGCGGCCTGCTCGGTCGCACCTTGTGAAAGCTGCTGCGCGGTGGAGCTCATCTGTTGGCTGCCGGACGAAACATTCTCGGTTGCGGTCTTGACGTCGGTCACGACGCGTACGAGTTTGTCGCGCATCTCACGGAGCGCCGTCGCGAGCACACCGATCTCGTCCTTTTGATCGACATCGATCCGTGCGCTCATGTCACCTTCGGAGAGCTCTTGAGCAAACGCGACGCCGAGCGCAACCGGGCGCGTAATACCCCGGGTGAGGATCAAACCCAAGCCCAACGCCATAACGAAGCCGACGGTAGTTCCGATCACTACCATGATCATGACCTGGCTGCTTGCGGCAAACGCGGCACCGACGGTGTCGTTCGCGATCTCGGTGTTTATCTCGATGAGCTCGTCGAGAATCGCGAGCGCGGCGAGTCCGGTCTCGCGCACCGAGCCGAGGGTGAGCGAGGTCGCGTCCGATCGCGCGGCATCTGCGCGCTCGGCAAACTCGATGATCTCGGCGAAGTACGCGAACACGTTCCGCGAAGCCGGCTGCATCTCCTCCACGAACAACCGGTTGACCTCGGCCGTCTCGCCGGCGCGGGCGGCCGACTGAATGTCGCCCACCGCGGCGTGGAACCGATCGTGTGGACCGCGCACCTCTTCGAGGAGCCGTTGCAACTCGAGGTTGTCGGTGCGGAACCCGCCCAGCCAACGACCGAAGTTGCAGGCACCGGAGTCGTCTCCGCCGCTGAAGACCCGGTCGACTATTATGAGGTTCGCGACATCGACCTCGAGGTCATGATGATCTCCGCGAAACTGCTGTAGATCGCCGACGAGGCCGGCAGGGTCGCGCACACCGTAAGATTCAAACTCTTCGATTCGACCCAACCAGCGGTCGTTCTCGTTGGCCCAGGCTCTGAACGCTTCCTCGAAGCGGTCGCTCAAGATCAGCTCTTGCTCGGTCGCCGGCAGGGTGAGGAAGTACTGCCAGGTTTCGTGAAAAACCTCGCGCGCGCTATGAAACAGTGCGAGTTGCTCGGCGCGCTCCTCCTCGTTCAGTTGCTCCGACATGAGCGTACGCTGCGCGGTAAGCAACCCCTCGGCTGCCAGCTCGGTGCGCAACAACGAATCGACGCTCGGCAAGCGCACCATCCCGATCTCCTCGATATCGGCATTCATCCGATTCGATCCCGCCCATCCAATTATGCCGACGACCAGCACGATCGCCGCAACAAGCGTGAACCCACCGACGAGCTTCGCGCCTAACTTGATATTCTTCATGGTCACGACTCCTTATCGCCGAAGGATGAAATGATCATGACCGTGCTTGAGCGCCGCCGGCCATTCACAAGACACCTCGGCAATTACCAGTGTAGACCCGTTCTTGCGCAGCCGTATGCAGCCGGAACAGAGACAGTTGCTGTCACATTTTTGGCGTCACCCACGAGGCGCGCTACCTGCGCGGGGTGCGCTACTCCGCGAGGTCGTGGCGTGCTACGTACCGGATCAACTCCGAGGTCCTGTGCAAGCCCATTTTGGTAAGCAAGCGTCTCCGGTAGGAGTTCACGGTATTGATGCTGAGCCCAAGGCGCTCCGCGACGGCCTTGGTGCTCATTCCTTCACCGATCAGCAGCAGCAGTTGGTACTCACGGTTCGAGAGGCGAGTATGCGGTTCATCGGCCGCCGAGCCTCGGCCGCCGAGCTCATGCGCCCACTGCTCGGCGAGCGAAGACGAGACGTACACGCCGCGCATGTACACGCGCCGAATCGCTTCGATGAGTTCCTCGGAGGGGCTGTCTTTGGTGGCGTAACCGCACGCACCGGCAGCCAGCGCACGCCGCGCGTAACGGTCTTCGGGATGCATGCTCAACACCAGCGTCCGTATCTCGGGCCTGAGGGTGCGCAACGCGCGTAGTACCTCGAGACCGTCTTGATCCGGAAGGCTGATATCGAGCACCAGGACATCGGCCGCTACCGTCTCGAGCAGGGCAAACAACTCGCGCGCCGAGCGAGCGGCACCGACGATCCTCATCTCGGACTCGCGAGCCACGAGCCGCTGCAATCCGTCATGAATGAGTTCGTGATCGTCGGCCACAACTATGCGAATCACCGGTAAGACTCCGAGGCTGAGCGCCCCCGTTCGTGCGAGATCGCGCCCTGCGGGAGCGGACGCGGACGCGGACGCCGACGCGGAAGCGGGAGCGGGAGGTGAACCGTAACACGAGCGCCGCCGCCGGGACGGCTTTCAAGCCGCAGCTCACCGCCGAGCCCGGCGGCGCGTTCGCGCATACTGAGAAGGCCGAGCGTCTCGCCGGCGGTTTGCTTATCGGCCACGAACCCTACGCCGTCGTCCTCTACCACCACAGTCAAGGTATTCTCGGAGCTCTGTATTCGCACCGTGATGCGGCCGGCCGAGGCGTGCCGCGCGCTGTTGGTAAGCGCCTCTTGTACGATTCGAAACAGCGAGAGTGAATGCTCGTCGTCGAGCGACAGGCTCTCGAGTTCGCTTTCAAAACTCGTCGGAACCTCGAACGACCGCTCGAACTCCTGCAGGTGGCGTCGCAAGGCCTCTACGATATCGGAGTTGTCGAGCACCGTGGGGCGCAGATCCTGCAACAGGAACCGTAGCTTCGCGATCGCGGTATCGAGGATGCGCTGCATGTCACTCGCGATCAGCTGCAGCTCGGATCGCTGTTCGGGAGCACAACCGGCGAGCGTGCGCGCGATCACGCTGAGATTCATCTTGAGCGCCGCCATCGACTGCCCGAGATCGTCATGGATTTCACGGGCGAGGTAGGCACTGTGCTCTTCGCGCAGTCTCAGCAACTGCTGCGAAAGCCGCCGGTACATCTGCTGTTGCTGCGCGAGCGTCTTCTCGGTTCCGTGAAGCTTGAGCGCAGTCGCGACGGCAGAAAGCACCACCTGCTCGTTGCCCGGTGTTTTGTATACGAAGCCGTACTGGGTCATCTCACGGGTTCGCGCCATCGTGTCGCGGTCGGTATAGGCGGAATGTAGTACCACCGGAACGTCACAAAACCGATGCAGCTCGCGCGTGGTGGCCGGCCCGTCGAGACTATCGGGGCCAAGGTTGATATCCATCAAGATTACGTCGGGCGGAGACTCGGCAGCGAGCCGGCGTATGCATTCGGTTCCGGAACGTATCGAGCGCGCGCGGTACCCGTTTCGCTCAAATACCCGCTCCAGGACGAGAGCCGTGATTGGGTCGTCATCGACGATCAACACCGTCGCGATCGCGGTCATCGATGGCCGACCTTGAGAATGTGACGAAGCATCTGCGTTCGACCT
The DNA here is from genome assembly GCA_003552185.1 of Spirochaetaceae bacterium. Classification (GTDB taxonomy): domain Bacteria; phylum Spirochaetota; class Spirochaetia; order DSM-27196; family SLAA01; genus B1Sed10-166. The sequence goes on along the minus strand of PUOW01000210.1, from coordinate 11,527 downwards.
TTTGATCTCCAGCTTCCTATTGTACGCGGTAACTGCTCAGTATGTCAGCTGTGCCACATAAACAAGCGACAATACGACAAGCAACAACACTTGACGTGGCGAACGGTTCAGGGTAATTTATGCACGTAAGCGCATATAAGAATATGGCCCATTCGTGCTGCTCGGCAGTACCGAGGGTCCGCGTATCGGAGGAATAGCCACCATGAGCGCACCGAACGAGAGGCAGGCACGAGCAGTACCACCGGCCGAGTTATTCAAGGCGATCGCCGATGAGACACGCTTGCGAATCCTAGGTTTGCTCCTTCACGCCGGTGAGAGTCTCTGCGTCTGCGAGATGGTTGATGCCCTCGAGCTACCCCAGTATCAAGTCTCGCGGCAGCTCTCGATTCTCAAGCGCGCCGAGATCGTTTCGGTGCGCAAGAGCGGCACCTGGGCCTACTACAAAATCAATGCAGATAACGAAGCGTTTACTGCGATCAGCAAGCCGATGCAGGAACTCCTCAAGGATGAGGTTTTTATCGCCGACCGCGTGAGGCTCGATCGACGATTATCGCTCAGAGAACGAGGACGCTGTGTCGTGGGCTTCGGCGATGAACAGCCGGCGGTGGGCGCAGGGTGGGCACCCACCGAAGCGACCCGGTAGAGCGAACGACACGATACATAATCAATTACTGGAAGGAGGAAACGATGCGTATAGATGTAGTTGGACCGGGATGCCCGAACTGTCAAACACTCGAACAGAACGCCCGCGACGCGGCGCACGAACTCGGCCTCGAGGCCGAGATCGAGAAGATCACCGATATGAGCAAGCTCGCCGACCTCGGGATTCTCATGACGCCGGGACTCATGGTCGACGGCGAGGTGAAGTCTTCGGGCAAGGTGCTCAGCAAGAGTCAGATCGTCGAGATTCTGAAATCGAGCACGTAGAAGCAATGCAGCGCGCGCCCGTGTGCAGCACGGGCGCCGCTTCCCGATAGCCGACGAACCGCAGCGCAATCTCGCCGCATTTCAGTGCGAACTCAGCGGTTGGAACCGAGGGTTCGGGCTCCAAGGGGAGGAGTATATGAGTAGCCCAACGCAGACCCAGTCGCAGTCTCAGCGGCTCAGCCCCGCTAATCGACGTCTGTTGTTGATAATCGCCGGATTTCTCGTGGTGTTCTTCACGCCGTTCGAGGCCGCGCGGGTCTCGGCCGGGATCCGAGAATCGTTCCTGCTCCTGTCGTACTACGCGCGCGAGCACGTTTTGCTGTGCTTGATCCCGGCGTTCTTCATCGCCGGGGCGATAATGGTGTTTCTCAACCAACAGGCCGTGATCAAGTACCTCGGCCCGACGGCCGCCAAGCCGATCGCGTACTCGGTAGGCGCGGTATCGGGCTCGGTGCTTTCGGTCTGTTCCTGTACGGTGCTTCCTCTGTTCAAAGGAATCTATCAGAAAGGGGCAGGTCTCGGGCCGGCGGTCGCGTTCTTGTACTCAGGCCCGGCGATCAACGTGATGGCGATCATCCTTACCGCTCGTGTGCTCGGCCTGCAGCTCGGCATTGCGCGCGCGGTCGGCTCGATCGTGTTCGCGGTCATCCTAGGGCTCAGCATGCACTTCATTTTCCGCCGTGAAGACGAGGAGCGTACCACCAACGCCGCGATGTTCTCGGCCGGCGTCGATATAGAACGTCCGCGCTCTTTGCGCCAAGACACCGGTTTCATGGCGATTTTGATCCTGATTCTGGTGTTCCTAAACTGGCCGAGCGCCGAGGGAGACGTTGCGCTCTGGGACGCGATCTACCGCGCGCGTTACCTCATTGCGGGCGGACTCGGCGTGGTGATGCTCGTGATGATTAAGCGCTGGTTTGCTCGTGAGGAGGTCGGCGAGTGGGCCGGCGCCACGCGGAACTTCGCGCTGCAGATCACACCGCTGTTGTTTCTCGGGATCCTGATCGCCGGGTTTCTGCTCGGCCGTCCCGGACACGAGGCGCTCATCCCGGAGCACTACATAGCGAACCTTGTGGGCGGCAACAGCCTCGGCGCGAACGTGTTCGCTGCGGTTGCGGGCGCATTCATGTACTTCGCGACGCTCACCGAGGTCCCGATCATGCAAGGCTTGATCGGCGCCGGCATGGGCCAAGGCCCGGCCTTGGCGCTGCTCCTCGCAGGGCCGTCGCTCTCACTCCCCGCGATGCTGGTCATTCACGGCGAGCTCGGCACCACAAAAACCGTAACCTACATCGCGATTGTGGTAGCGGTCTCGTCGCTCGCAGGCATGTTCTACGGCGCGGTTTTTGCCTAAATGTACAGATTGTAACGCGAGAGCGGGTACTCGACCTTGACGCCTCACAAGACCGGTTTATACTGATACGGTCAGGAGGTGAGCAGACGATGACCACAGAAACCCGCTACATGGGATTAACGCTCCGAAACCCGTTCGTCGTAAGCAGTAGCACGCTTACGAACTCCGTCTCGAAACTGCAGCGGCTCGAGGCCGCCGGTGCCGGGGCGGTCGTGCTGAAGTCGCTCTTCGAGGAGCAGATCCTCGCAGACGCCGACACGCTCAATCGCCAAGACGATATGTACTACTGGTTCCCGGAAGCCGTAGAGTACGTGAACCAGTTCTCTAAGGCAGACGGCGTCAAGGAGTACACACGGCTCATCAGCGATGCTAAGGCGAAGCTCAAGATCCCGGTGATCGCGAGCGTCAACTGTGTCTCGCCACACGAGTGGCCGGCATTTGCGCAAAGTCTCGCCGAGGCGGGCGCCGACGGGCTTGAGCTCAATATCTATATCTCACCGGCCCAGGCGGACCTCCCCGGCTCCGATATCGAGGTTCGGTATCTCGATATCGTGAACGCGGTGCGGCGCGAGGTTCAGCTTCCGATCTCGGTGAAACTCGGCTACTACTTCACGAACCCGGCGCAGGTGATCTCGCGGTTGAGCGGCACCGGCATCCAAGGCTTGGTGTTGTTCAATCGCTACTACCGCCCCGATGTGGACGTAGAAAAGCTTCGGGTGATCGAGAGCAGCATCTTGAGCGCCCCGGAGGAGATAACCCTGTCGTTGCGCTGGATCATGCTACTCTCGGGGCGGGTCGAGAGCGACCTTGCCGCGGCAACCGGTATCCACAACGCCGAGGGCGCCGCCAAGCAACTGCTCGCCGGAGCCTCGGCGGTACAGATCTGCAGTACGCTCTACCGAAACGGGATCGACTACCTTACCACCATGGTCGCCGAGCTCGAGCACTGGATGCGCCGAAGCGGCTTCGAGTCTATCGAGGACTGCAAGGGTAAGCTCGCGAAAGACCCGGCCGTCACCACCGCGTTCGAGCGCGTACAGTTTATGAAGAAGACGAGCGGTCAGTATCAAGAGGTGCAGTAAGAACGCGCTGCTCGAGCCAATCGAGCCAGGCTTCGAGGCCTTCCGAGGTTCGCGCCGAGAGCGGGAACAGCGGGAGGCCCGGATTTATGCTCCGAAGATCGGCCTCGAACGCCTCCAGCGAGAAATCGGTGTAAGGCGCGAGGTCGATCTTGTTTAGAACCGCAACCTCGGCCGCACGGAACAAGGCCGGATACTTGCCCGGTTTGTCGTCGCCCTCCGGCACGCTCGATATCGCGACCTTGAGATGATCGCCGAGATCGAACTCCACCGGGCAGATGAGATTTCCAACGTTCTCGATCACAACCACGCCGATTTCGCTCAGGTTGAGCTGCTCAAGCGCCCCCGCGATCGCCGGCGCCTCGAGGTGGCACATGCCGCCGGTGTTGATCGAGACCAGCTGCACCCCGAATCGTTGCAGCCGCTCGGCATCGCGCGCGGTCTCGACGTCGCCCTCGATCACCGCCACCGCGGTGCGCGCGCTCAAGCGCTCGAGGGTGCGTTCGAGCAACGTCGTTTTCCCGGCTCCCGGCGAGCCGATGATGTTAATCATCTTTACTTGTTTCGCGTCGAGCATCGCGCGCAGCTCACTTGCCTTGGTGTTGTTGGCCCGCATCACGCTTTGCTGTAGTTCAATGATCATCGTTTTTTCGCTCCCCTTCCAACTCGGTGATCACGATATCCTCACCTTCCACAACCTCTGTCTCGCCGGCGCCGCAGCTGGGGCAGGAGTAGCGATGCTCCTCTACCCTGAAGCGCCCGCCGCACGCGTTACATACCGCCACGATCGGAACAAACTCGAGCTCCAGCACCGCGTCGCGCGCCGCGCCGGCCGCTTTCGCGTTATCGAACGCAAACCGAAAGAGCTCGTCGACCACCTGACGCCCTTCCCCGACCGCAACCGTCACGCGAGAGATATCGCGCAGGCGCTCGCGCTCGGCTACGTCGTCGATAATGCGAAGCAGTTCCTGGACAAGGCTCATCTCGTGCATCGCGTACCCTCAACAGATCCGCGGAAGCTGCGCGCCGGTATGCATCTGCAGCACACGCCGGCCGCCGACCGCGGTCTCGAGCACCACCTGCGCGCGCCCCGCCTCCTCCACCTCGCCGATCACCGCGGCGTCACGACCCAGCTCATGGCGTCGCATCGCGGCAAGCACCGCCTCGGTGTCCTGCGGGGCCACCGCGGCGACGAGTTTCCCTTCGTTCGCGAGGTACAGCGGATCGAAGCCGAACATCTCGCATAGCCCGCGCACGGTGTCGCGCAGCGGCAAGGCCTCCTCGTGAACGCGCAGCCGCGCGCCGGCCAGCTCCGAAAGTTCGCACAGCACCGTCGCGACGCCGCCGCGCGTGGGGTCGCGCATGAACCGGACTTGCCCGGCCGCGCGCATCGCCTCGACAAGGCCCCCAAGCGGCGCGCAGTCGCTCGCGATCGGCGGGTCGGTCTCGAGTCCGTTGCGAGCGGCCAGAATCGCGACACCGTGATCGGCGATATGGCCGCTTACGATCAGCCTATCGCCGGGTGCCGGCGCCGCGCCGTCGCCGAGATCCTGGAACTCGTCCGGTAACTCACCGAGCCCGGCGGTGGTGATGAACACCCCGTCGCACTCGCCGCGGGCCACCACCTTGGTATCGCCGCACACGATCCGCACACCGGCCTCCCGCGCCGCGCGCGCCATGCTCTCGGCGATCGTTTGCAGCTCCGCGATCGGGAATCCCTCTTCTATCACAAACCCGGCGCTCAGATACAGCGCGCGGGCCCCACCCACCACAAGGTCGTTGACGGTGCCGGACACCGCGAGCGTTCCAATATCGCCGCCCGCAAAGAACAAGGGCTTCACGACGTGCGAATCGGTGGTGAATACCGGTCGCCCGTTCAGCGCCGGCAACAGCGCCGCGTCGCGCTCGAGCTGCAGCGCCTCCTCGCCGAACGCCGAGAGGAACAGCGATTCGATCAACTCGCGCGCGAGCTTTCCCCCGCTTCCGTGATCGAGCAATACCTGTTCCATCAGGCGACCTGCTCCCCGGCGTGCTTGTGATAGATCGCGCAACTGCCCTCGGAAGACACCATGCAGGCCCCCACCGGCTTGCGCGGCGTGCAGGCAGTTCCAAAAAGCGGGCAGTCGTTCGGCTTTCTAAGGCCCTTTAGCACCTCGCCGCAGAGGCACCCCTGCGGCTCAACCGGCGGTCCCGAGTCAACCTCGAACGCACGATCGGCGTCGAACGCCGCGAATCGTTCGCGCAGCGCGAGCCCACTCTCGGGGATCACCCCTATGCCGCGCCAGTTGGAATCGCACGGCTCGAAGACCTCGAGCATGGTGTCCCAGGCCTTACGATTCCCCTCATGGGTAACGAGGCGCCGGTACGCAATCTCAACCTGTGGTTCACCGCGCTCGTGCTGTTCCACCAGCATCGCGACGCCTTGCAGCACATCGACCGGCTCGAACCCGGTCACCACGCAGCCGACGTTGTACCGCTCGGTGATCTCGCGGTAGATCTGCGTGCCGGTCACGATACTGACGTGGCCGGGGCAGATGTAGCCGTTGATCGGCACGCCGTCGTCTATCAGGCCGGTCATCGCGGGCTTCATGAGCTTGTGCGCACTCTGAACCGAGAAGTTCGTTACCCCCTGCGCCTCGGCCGCAAGCACTGCGGCGGCGCAGGTGGGTGTGGTGGTCTCAAACCCTATCCCGAGAAACACCACCGAGCGCTCCGGGTTCTCCTTGGCGATCTTGAGCGCCTCGAGCGTGGAGTAGACGATGCGTATATCGCGCCCGGCGGCGCGTTGCGCCTCGAGCGTGGTTCGCGAGCCGGGAACGCGCAGCATATCGCCGAAACTCGCGATGATGACCTCGTCGCGCTCCGAGAGCGCGCAGGCGCGATCGATGAAGCGCACATCGGTTACGCATACCGGGCATCCGGGGCCGGATATAAGATTCACCGTGTCCGGCAGCAAGCTCGGCAAGCCGAACTTCTGCACCGCGAGCGTGTGACTGCCGCAGACCTCCATGAGGGTGATCGGCGAGCGAGACACATCCCGAATGCGCCGCGACAGGGCGGCGATCAGATCGCGATCGCGAAACTCATCGACAAATCTCACCGTTCACCACCGATCTCTAGCTCTGTGTACAGATTTGTGTACTCACGCAGCGTATTGAGCGTCTCCTCGGCTTCCTCACGATCTATCACCTCGAGCACAAAACCGGCGTGCACCAGCACGTACTGTCCGGGCTCAACGGTGTCCGCGAGCGCGAGCGCCGCGTTGTACATAACGCCTCCGATCGACACCTTGGCGATATCGTTCTCAATAGAGACAACCTTTCCGGGAACTCCCAAGCACATGAGCCGATTACCTCCTCGCGGCCGCTACCGCGACCTGCCCGAGCGCAACTCCGCCGTCGTTCGGCGGCACCTTCGTGTGTGTGTACACCGTGAACCCTTCCTCCTCGAGCCGCCGGCGCGCGCTATCGAGCATAACGCGATTCTGAAACACGCCCCCCGAGAGACACACCGTACGCAACCCACGATCGACTCGAAGACTGAGTGAAGCGCTCACCAATATCTCCACGAGTGTAGCGTGAAAGCGGCGTGCAAGCAAGGAAGGATTTTCGCGTTCGAGCAAATCGGCAACGATCGCGCGGATCAGCTCGCCGAGCTCAATGACGCCGTCCCGCAGCGTAAAGGGATAGGGGCCAAGATCCCGGTGCAGCAGGCCCCGGTCGGAGGCGCCCCTCGAGCCGGCGCGGCGCGCGAGGTCCTCGAGCCGCATCGGCCCTTCGGCGTCGAACGCGGCGCGCCGGCAGAGGCCGAGCAGCGCAGCCACGCCGTCGCACAGTCGCCCGGCGCTCGAGCTCAACGGCGCGTTGATCCCGCGCTCTATCGCGGTTGTAACCGCGGCGCGTTGCGCCTCCGACACAAACCGCGTCAGCTCGAGCGCCGCGAGCTCCGGGGCATCGAGCCCGCCGAAGGCATGGTGGAGCTGAGCGAGCGCGATTCGCCACGGTTCGCGTATCGCGGCCTCGCCCCCCGGGAGCGGCAGATACTCGAGATGGTAGACTCGCTCGAACGCCGCGAGGTCCGCGACCAGCACCTCTCCGCCCCAGATCGCACCGTCGGGCCCGTACCCGGTGCCGTCGAGACTCAGCCCGATCACCGGCCCGTCGAGCGCGTGTTCGGCCATGCAGGCGGCGATATGCGCGTGATGATGCTGCACCGCGACGGTCGGAATATCGCGCGCTGCGGCGTACTCGGTCGCGAAGCGGGTCGAGAGATAGTCGGGGTGCATGTCGTGCGCTACGGTGCCGGCGCTGAAGCGGAACAGACGCGTGAACCGCTCGATCACCTCCTCGAAGAACTCCATCGTCTCGGGGTTGTCGAGCTCGCCGAGGTGCTGAGAGAGCACTACCTCACGCCCGGTTCCGAGCGCCACCGTGGCCTTCATCTGAGGCCCAACCGCGAGAATGCCGGCGGCGTCGAGAGCCGTCCTGATCGGTGCAGGTACGTAACCGCGTGCGCGCCGAATGAAAAGCGGTCCCTGTTCGCCTCGCGGGATCACGACCGAGTCGTCGACGCGATTGTGGATTCGGCGGTCGTACCCCACGATAAGCTCGGCGACCGCTCCCAGCACCTGCTCGGCCTCTTGATCCTCGATCACGATCGGCTCGTCGCCGCGGTTTCCGCTGGTACAGACGATCGCGCGCGCGCCCAGCGCGGATCGGAGCCGGCGATGCAACTGATAATGCAGCGGCATCGAGGGGAGCATCGCCCCGAGGGTCGAAAACCCGTTGGTTACGCCGGCTGCAACGCGGCGCTTGTGGTCTTCGAGCAGCACGATCGGCCGAGCAGGGCTCTCGAGCAACCGGCGGGATGCGTGCTCGAGCGCTCCGCAGTACTGCTCTACGGTCTCGGTGTCCGGCATCATCACCGCGAACGGCTTCCCGGCGCGTCGTTTCCAGTCGCGCAATCGTGCAACCGGCCCCTCGGCCTCGGCGTCGCAGATGAGGTGGTAGCCGCCGATGCCTTTGAGCGCGCAGATTCCCCCGGCGGCTATCGTCTCAACCATGAGCTGCAGGATCGCCCCGAGGTCGTGCTCACGCCGCGGCGTCGGTCGGCCGGCAACGGATCGCGGGTCGGCGGCGGCGCCGCCGCCGGTGCCGGGTCGCGCGCCGAATCGCGCGCCGATAACGAGCGCGCTGTAGCGCGGGCCGCAGGCCCTGCATGCAATCGGCTGCGCGTGAAACCGACGGTCGACCGGGTCGCGGTACTCGGCGGCGCAGGTCGGGCACATCTCGAACGCGTTCATGGTGGTGTTCGGTCTGTCGTACGGCACCTCGGTGATGATCGAAAACCGGGGTCCGCAGTTGGTGCAGGTGATGAAGGGATACTCGCGCCGGTGGGCTTGCGTCGCCATCTCGGCCAAGCAATCGGGACAGACCGCGATATCGGGACTCACCGCAGTTATCTCGGCGCTTCCCTCGGCGCTCGCGCGGATCGTAAACTCCGCGTAGCCCTGCGGTGCGATCTCGGCGCTGTAGAGCTCCGAGATCTCGGCTGCCGCCGGCGCTTCGCGCGGCAGCCGGGTCAGGAAGCGGCGCACCGACTCGATCTCACCCTCGACCTCGATCACCACGCCGTCGGTGTTGTTCTGCACCGATCCCTGAACGCCGCAGTCTCGCGCAAGGCGTAACACATAGGGCCGAAACCCCACTCCCTGCACGATTCCGGTAACGCGCACCCGTTCGGCCCGCCGGTGAGCACCGCTCGCCACTATCGATACCTCCTTATCGAAAACTTTATTGGATTTATCGCGAATTGTAGCATTGTTTTCTTGACAGCGCAGCAGAACCGGGTTGACAATTGCGACAATAGCCAATTGATGCGAATGCGTTCCGCCTCGTGCCTCCGTCGTTACCGGCGGCTCGACGGCGCGTAATCCTGCTTGAAGGGGACGAAAAATGCAAGAGACAGTAGCACGGGCTCTGGAGCGGTACGACCACCAGGCCCGCCGGTTGATGGACATCCTGATAGACGTACAGGAGAGCATCGGGTACCTGTCGGACGCGACAATCGAGGAGATCGCCGAGGGTCTCGAGGTCTCGGCCGTAGATGTGCATCAGACCGTGTCGTTCTATCACTTCTTCACGACCGAGTCGCGCGGCACCTACACTGTGTACCTCAGCGACAGCGCGATCGCGGTGATGAAGGGGCGCGAACAGGTTGTACAGGAGTTCGAGCGCGAGGCGGGCTGCGCCTGGAACAGCACTACAGAGGACGGCCTGATCGGTCTCTACGACACCGCCGATATCGGCATGGCCGACCAGGAGCCGGCCGCAATCATCAACGGCAAGATGTTCCCGAACCTCACCACCTTCCGGGTACGCGAACTGGTGGCCGATATGCGCGCCGGCAAAACGCTCGACGAGATGCGCCACGCCGGGCTCGGCGACGGCAACAACGCGCGCCCCGAGATCAATGCGCCGGTCTACAACAATCTTCGCAAGCGCGGCCCGGTTGTGTTCGACGATTACGAGCCGGGTTCGGCGCTGCAATGCATCAAGGATCAACGCCTCAGCCCCGACGAGGTGATAGAGCTCGTGAAGCAGTCCGGCATCCGCGGGCGCGGCGGGGCGGGCTTCCCAACCGGGATGAAATGGCAGTTCGCGCGCCAAAGCCCGGGCGAGCGGCGCTACGTGTTCTGCAACGCCGACGAAGGCGAACCGGGGACCTTCAAGGATCGCGTGATCCTCACCGAGCGGCCTCGACTGGTGTTCGACGGAATGGCGGCGGCGGCGTACGCGGTCGGAGCCGAGAAGGGAATCCTGTACCTGCGTTACGAGTATCGCTATCTGCGCGAGTTCCTCGAGAAGCAACTCGAGGAGATGCGCGCCGAAGGCTGGCTCGGCGAGAACATCGGCGGCAAACAGGGCTATAACTTCGAGATCCGCATTCAGTTCGGCGCGGGGTCGTACGTCTGCGGGGAGGAGTCGGCGCTGATAGAGTCGGCCGAGGGGAAACGCGGCGAGCCGCGCGACCGCCCGCCGTTTCCGGTACAGGAAGGCTATCTCAATATGCCGACCGCGGTGAACAACGTCGAGACTCTCTGCCTCGCGGCCAAGGTGCTCCTGAAAGGGCCACAGTGGTACAAGCAGTTCGGAACCGCGCAGTCCTCCGGCACCAAGGTGCTCAGCATCTCGGGCGACTGTCAGTACCCCGGCATCTACGAGGTGGAGTGGGGCTTCACGGTGTACGACGTCCTCGAGATGGTCGGCGCCCGCCCCGAGAAGACTCAGGCGGTGCAGGTCGGAGGACCGGCCGGTACCTGCATCGGGCCAAATAACTTTGATGCGGTGCTCGGCTACGAGGACGTCGCCACCGGCGGCTCGATCATCATCGTCGGCCAAGAGCACGATCTGCTCGCCGATGTCGTTCGCAACTTCAACCGCTTTTTCGTAGACGAGTCGTGCGGCGCCTGCGCCACCTGCCGAGTGCTCACCGTGATGTACGGCCGACAGCTCGAGAAAGTGCTCAGCGGCAACGGCAAGCGCAAAGATATCGACGCAATGGTGGATTGGGCCAAGATCGCCGAGGCCAGCCGCTGCGGGCTCGGCAAGAGCGCCCCGAACCCGATCGTGAACACCATCAAGAACTTCCGCTACCTCTACGAAGGGCGGATCCGTAACGCAGATGAACGCTTCGAGACAACGCTCGATCTTACGCAGGCTACCGCCGAGGCCCGCAAGGTCACCGGGCGCCCGATGCGAGCGATGAGTAACTGAGGAAGGGTGTTATGAATCAGGAAGTAATTTCATTCAAGATCGACGGAAAAGAATGCTTGGCCGAGCGCGACAGTTGTATCGTACACGCCGCGGCCGAGAACAATGTCTACATCCCGACGCTTTGCAACTACCATTGCGTCAAGCCGAAGGGCTCGTGCCGCATCTGCACCGTTAACATCAACGGGAAGCCGATGACGGCCTGCACCACGCCGCTCGCCGACGGGATGGAGATCGAAAACAACACCCCGGAGCTCAACGATCTGCGCCTCGGCATCATCGAGCTTCTGTTCGCCGAAGGAAACCATCTCTGCCCGTCCTGCCAGAGAAGCGGTACCTGCGAGCTACAGGCCTTGGCGTATCGCTATCGCATGACGGTGCCGCGCTTTCCGTAC
>PUOW01000307.1 GCA_003552185.1 Spirochaetaceae bacterium | reverse complement strand
GCACGCGCGAGTGGGGTTTCGAAACACCCGTCCGGTGCGGTCGGCGAGGAGCCGCCCCACGCGATAGCGATAATACTCGTCGTTCTTCTCAACCATCTCGGTCTCTCCCCTGCAGACGCGACATCGTCTCGAGATACAGCGGCAGGTCGACCGCGCTCCCCGAGGCGATCACGCCGATCTTGTCGCCCAGATCGTTCCAATCACGGTGCAGCAGCGCGCCGATCGCCGCGGCCCCGGCGCCTTCCACCACGAGACTGTGCTCGCGAAGCATGTAGCTCATCCCGAGCTCAATCTCCGACTCATCAACTACTATGTGCTCGTCGAAGTAGCGGCTCACCATCCGGAGCGTGTGTGCGTTCTCTGCTCCGATGCCGCCGAGTAACGAATCGGCGAGCGTATCGCGTTCCTCGACCTCAACCGGGCGGCCCGCTTTGATACTCTCGAGCAGCGCCGGCGAGCGCTCGATCGAGACCCCGATAAGACGGATGCTCGGGTAAATCTCCTTGAGCGCCAGCGCTACCCCGGCACCAAGACCGCCTCCCGAGAGTTGCACCAACACGGTCTCGAGCTCGGGCTCATCCTCGATCATCTCGAGCCCTATCGTGCCTTGGCCGGCAATCACGTAGGGATCGTCGAACGGCACCACCGGCTGCAGGCCGCGCTCCTCAACCACGCGATAGTACTCTCGCTCGGCCTCATCCTGCGAGTCGCCTTTCACCAGAACCTCGGCGCCGAGCTCGCGGATGCGTTCAACCCGATAGCTCGGCACGTGCTCCGAAACACAGACAACCGCCTTGATCCCGAGCCGACCGCTGACATACGCCACCGCTTTACCGTGATTGCCGGTAGAGAAGGTGATGACGCCGGCCTGTCGTTGCTCAGGGGAGAAACTCATGATGCGGTTGGTTGCGCCGCGCACCTTAAACGCCCCGGTGCGTTGCGCGCACTCGAGTTTCACAAACAGCTTCGCCCCGAGCCGCCGAGACAGCGCCGGCGACTCAACCAGCGGCGTGCGCAGCGCGACGCCGTGTATACGCCGTCGCGCCGCAAAGACATCACGTAAACTCAGCTCGTTCATATCTGCCATATCTGCGCTCCGCCCCCGGCTCGCGCCGGGTACTCACTACTTCAGAACGATATCGAGCGGATACTCAAAAAGGTGTTCGTACCCGTTCTCGGTCACCCGGATCGAGGCGTCGATCTCAAAACCTACATCGTCGTACCAGATCCCCGGAATGAGGTGCAGCGTCATGTTCGGCTCGAGCTCGGTCTTGTCGCCGGGTCGCAGACTGATCGTTTGCTCTCCCCAGTCGGGCGGATAGTTCACCCCGATTGAGTAACCGAGCCGCGACTCCTTGACGATCGTGGAGTGCGCGATCGCTTTGCGCCACTGTGCCTCGATCTGCTCCGCCGTTACGCCGGGACGAACGAACTCGAGCGTCTTTTGAAGACCGTCGATCACCACCTCGGCGGTGTCGCGCATGATCTGCGGCGGCTCTTTGCCGAGGAACATGGTGCGCGCAATAGGGCAATGATAGCGTCGGTACACTCCGGCAAGCTCGAGCAGCACCGCTTCATCGGCCACGTAGCGCTTGTCGGTCCAGGTGAGGTGCGGTGTCTTGGTCGCCTCGCCGGCCATCATCAACGGCACGATCGCCGGATAGTCTCCGCCGAACTCTTCGGTTCCGCTGTACTCGGCGTACGCAATCGCCGCAGCGGCGTCACACTCACGCGCCCCGACTTTGATATTCTCAACCGCGGCGTCCATGACGCGCTCGGCAATCTTTCCGGCCCGCTTCATGTACTCTATTTCGCGCTCGCTTTTCACCAGACGCACCCGATTCACGAGCGTGTCGCCGTCCACAAAGGTTGCGTTCGGGAGCCCCTTCTCGAGCTCGAGGAAGGTTCGATGGGTGAAGTAGAATTGATCCATCTCGACGCCGATGCGCTTCTTGTCCCAACCGCGCGCCTTGATGACCTCTACCATGGTTTCGGCCGGATGGTGCTCGGCGGAATGCACGTAATGATCGGGCCACTCAACGATGTTCTCGTCCGAGAGGAAGGTCGTGAGCCGCGCGCAGTTGCCGTCCATTCCCCGTCCTACCCAGACCGGTTCCTCGGCCTCGAGCGCCACGAGCACGCACTGGTGTACGTAGAAGCTCCAGGCGTCGTAGCCGGTGAGGTAGTTCATGTTCGCCGGCTGCGAAATGAACAGTACATCGATCCCTTGTTGCTGCATGCGCTGCTTGGTTTTCGCGATTCGTTCCTGATACTCGCTAACCTCAAATACCGGCATTGTAGCTCTCCTGTTGATGATGTGGTTTAGATGCGGCCGCCTGCGGCCGGCGCCTATCGGCGCTTTCGAAACTCGAAGTACTCAAACACCGTGCGCAGATGCATCTCCACGCCGGTGCGCATCGTGTCCTCGTCGATGTTGAAGCGAGCATTGTGGTGCGGATAGTCCGAGCGCTTTTCGGGGTTTCCGGTTCCAATGAAGTAGAAGCAACTCGGCACGCGTGAGGCAAACGCCGCGAAATCTTCGCCGGCCATACTCGCGTGCTCCACCACCTTCGCCTGATCGCCCCCTAATGTCGCCAAAGCCGCCCAGTGAGCAACCTGCGCCATCGCCGGGTCGTTAATCACCGCGGTGTTCTCGCGCTCAATCTCGAGCTCGTACTGATTACGGTGCGCTTCACAGAGTCCTCGCACAATTCGCTCAAGACGCTGGCCGGGGTTCTCGGGACTCCCGGGGCCGCCGTCGTATAGGTAGCGCATCGAGCCCTCGAGCTCCACGCTGCCCGGGATTATGTTGTTCTTGGTACCGCCCTGTATCTTTGCAAACATGATCGCGGTGGGCTTCATGAGATTGATCTCACGCGTTTGAATAGTTTGCGCGCTTTGAATGATCTCGGCCGCGGTAATGATCGGGTCGATCGCGCTGTCGGGATATCCGGTGTGCCCGCCGAGCCCGGTCACGGTTATCCGAAACACATCCATCGTCGCCATCACACCACCGGCCTTCACGCCGATTACGCCGCTCGGGAGCGGGGTCCAGAGGTGAATTGCAAACGCCGCGTCGACCGCCGGGTCGTCGAGCACGCCCTCCTCCACCATATCCTCGGCCCCGCCGACCTCCTCGTTCGGCTGAAACACGAACTTAACCTTACCCGGGATCTCTTCTCGTAGCTCGCTTAGGATCGTCGCAGCAGTCATCAGCATCGCGGTGTGCGCATCATGCGCGCAGGCGTGCATAACGCCGTCGACACGCGAGCGGTACTCCACCTCGTTCTCTTCCTGCACCGGAAGCGCGTCCATATCGGCACGCAGCAACACCGTCGGCCCGGCCTTCTCGGGGTTGAGTACCGCTACAAGGCCGGTGCGCGCGCAACGACGCACCACCATTCCTTCGAGACTACGCAGATGGTTCTCGACGATCCGGGAGGTGCGCTCCTCCTCGAAGCCGAGCTCGGGATACATATGGAAGTCGCGCCGCTGCTCGATCATCTGCGGCTCGAGCTCCTCGATGCGCTGATTAATTCTGTCGACCAGAGTGCTCGTTGCAGTCATTCTGCTCTTCCTTTTTCTCCGCGCTTCCGCGGCGGCGCGCTTCACCGGCGGCGCGCTTCACCGGCGGCGCCTCAGCGGCGGCGCCTCAGCGCCTGCGCGCTTCCGCGCCTGCGCGCGCGGTGCTATGGTGCTACATGCGCCGAGCGAAGCGCCGTTTCACGACCGCCGAGTGCACGTACTCTATCATCGTGAGATAATCGAACACCGGAAGCCCGGTGGCGTCGGCCACCGCCGCGCCGTACGGCGGCATCACGCTACACTCGAGCAACAGCGCCCCGACGCTCGAATCGCTTTCGACGAGTCCCTTCGCGGTGGCGACCATCTCGGCCTCCACCGCCTCGCTGTCGAGCTCGCCGTCTTCGTCTATGATCGCGCTTCGAAAACGCGGATAGTCCTGCATGCCGCGTATCACGAACCGCTCCGAGGGCTGAACCCCGAGCTCTTCGAGTAGGTTCGAGTCCAGGATCGGCGCGTTCGCGGTGATGATTCCGATGCGCCGATTCGGCGCCAACAGCGATTCGATAAACGGCAGTTGCAGTAGGCTCGAGAGAAAGACCGGGACATCGAGACGCTCGGCGAGATATCGCTGATAAATCGCCATGAAACCACAGTCACCGGTAACCGCCTTTACGCCCTGCTG